>JBQCJB010000723.1:0-3339 GCA_051953155.1 Aureliella sp.
AGATGGCCGTGCGAGCCGGGCACCCGCAGAGCCGCGATGCGGAAACATGGTACGAAGTTCAAGAGCGTTTCGACGGATTCACGCTCGTCAAACTGGCGCCGAAAACTGGACGCACGCATCAAATTCGCGTTCACCTGGCGCATATCGGTGCGCCCGTGTTATGTGATCGGCTGTACGCCGGTCAGGCTCAAATAACCCGCGGGCAACTAGCGCGGCGGATGCTCAAGCGGCAACCGCCGCAGCCCGGCGACGACGAGGTCGTGCTCGCGCGTCAGGCGCTGCACGCGCGGCGACTGGAGCTGGAACATCCGATGACCGGCCAGCGGCTGACGTTCGAAAGCCCGATCCCGGCCGACATCGCCGCCACGCTCTCGGCGCTGCGCCAGGCGTAGCACCATAGCCCAAGCACGCTAACCGCAAACCCGGGTGAGCACTCGATGAAAATTGCGATCAGCGGTTCGACGGGATTGATTGGCCAGGCCGTTTCCTCACATCTGCGGGCCGCCGGTCACGAGGTCATCGCCTTGGTGCGGAGCCAGAGCCAGGCGACCGATGCGGACCATTGTTGGTGGCAGCCCGAGAAAGGTGTGGCTCAGCCGGAGAAGCTCGCCGGCGTCGATGCCGTCATCCATCTGGCCGGGCGCAGCATCGCCGAGCATCGCTGGACCGAGAGCGAGAAAGAGCTGCTGCGCCGCTCGCGAGTCCAAGCCACAGAACTGTTGTGCCGCGACTTGCTTTCGCTGCCACAGCCACCGCAGACGTTCCTGGCGGCGTCGGCGGTCGGCATTTACGGCGATTGCTCCGACGCGCCGGTCACCGAGGATCGCCAGCCGGGAAACGATTTCTTGGCCCGCTTGGCCGTCGACTGGGAGGCCGCGTCTGCGTCACTGCAGTCGGCGGGTGTGCGGCGAATCCACGCGCGATTGGGCGTGGTGCTCTCGCGCGAGGGCGGGGCGCTGGCTCGGATGCTGCCTGCGTTTCGCTTGGGCCTGGGGGGCAATCTCGGTAGCGGCCGACAATTCTGGAGCTGGATCGCTCTGGCCGATGCGGTGCGAGCGATCGAAAAATTGGTGATCGATCCAGCCTGCGAGGGCCCCTTCAACATCGTCGCTCCAGAGCCGGTGACCAACGCCGAGTTCACGCGCCAGCTCGCGCACGCAGTGCATCGCATGCGATTTCTGCCGGTGCCGGCTTTCGCCTTGCGCTTGGGGTTGGGCCAAATGGCCGATGCGGCGTTGCTGGCCAGTTGCCGCGCGATACCGGCGCGGTTGACCGAACTGGGCTTTGCGTTCGAATATCCGACGCTCGAGTCGGCACTTCTTAAACTGTTACATGCCGCAGCGGACTGAAACGCACGTAGTTGAGATGGCGGTACAGATCCGAGCGCTGGAGCAGTTCGGCATGCGTGCCGACGTCGGCGATCTGGTGATCGTGCAGCAGGATGATTTGGTCGCACTGTCGCAGCGTCGTCAATCGCTGTGGCAAGAGAACGCTGATGTTGTTCGGTTTGACCAGGGCGCGGATGGCGTCGATGGTTTCCTGTTCGGTCTTGCTGTCGACGCGGGTGGCCGGTTCTTCGACGACGACGATCGAGGCTTGGCGAAGAATAGCCCGCGCTATACCCAATCGGAACTCGGCATCGGGCAGGAAGCGATCGTCGCCCGGCGTGATCAAAGTCGCGGTTCCGTCGGGTAGCCGCTGCACCGCTTCGAGCGCGCGAGCTGCCTTGAGCGCGTCGAGCAGTCCGGCTGCATTTTGCGTCTTGCCTTCGCCCAACAAGTTGGCGTCGATCGTGCCGGTCACCAACGGGCCGCTATCGGAAACCCATAATCCCAGCCGCTTCATCGCCGCCGGTTCGATGTCCGAGACCAGCAAGTTATCGACCAGCATGCGGCCGCTGACCGGGCGGCCAATGCCCAGGAGTAATTCCATCAGCGCGGAGGCTTGCAGGCGCTGGCTGGCCACGACGCCGAAGAGTTTTCCGGGGACGAACTGCGCGGTGACGTTTTCCAGCAACTTGCGACCACTGCTGTCCTGCACCGTCACATGTTCGAGGCTCACACGCTGGCCGACGCGCAGCGGCTTCTTCGCATCGAGCACCGGCAACGATTCGGCGGGCAGCGACAGGAACCGCACCAGGTCTTCAGCGGCGGTCTGGACGCTGCGCAGTTCGCGGCCGCTGCGCTGCAGACGGATCGCGCTGACGGCCACTCCGACACAGGAAAGCAAAAAGGTCAGACAGCCGGCCAGCGTCAGGTTCCCGCCCGGCCGGAGCACCTGGATGGAAACCAGAAACACGAACAGGCAGGCCAACACGCCTGCCAAAGCCACGACCAGCGGGGTCTTCCAAGCCGAACTCGCTAAACTGCGAACCGCTTCTTTGCGATAAGCCTGCAGTTCCTCTTGGAAGCTGTCGCGAATATCCCCTTCGGCATGCACCGACTCCAGCAGCGGTCCCTTCAAACAGAGCGCCATCACCTGACCGCGGCGCTGCGTGGCCCGTTCGCGAACTACCGGCAGGGTCGTGCGGCGATGGCGATCCAGCGTGCGATAGACCAAGACGACGATGGCCGCGGCCACGATCGTCAATAGCGACAGCAGCGGCGTGATCAGAAGGGCCAGCACCAGGCAGGCGACCAACTGCACCAGGTGCCGCGGCGACGCTCGCCACCACCGGCTGAGACTGGCCCGCACGCGCGGCAAATGGTACTCGAGGCTATCGACCAGCGCCGTCTGCTGGCCTGAGAGCGTGCGCGCCACGGCCAGCTTGCGCGAATGATCCCACAGCTTTTCCATCACCGCCGCTTCTAAACCGACGGCCACAACCTGGATGCGTCGATAGAACAAATACAGGCAGATCACCTGGACCAGGAGGATCACCAGCGCCAGGCCCAACGTCAGCACGACTAGTCCCAGCGGGCTCTGGTCTTGGGGCAGCAACGTCCGCAAGTTCGGCAAGAATTGGCCAAACTGCCGGCCGCCGGTCGATTCGGGTCGCGCGAGGATGTCGACGACGATACCGCAAAGCAAGAAGAGGAGCGGAACGGTCAGGGCTGCGATACAGCCGAGCAAGCTGGCCAAAGCGAGACTCGGCAATGTGCCGGCCCGCTGGAGAAGGGCCCTCTGTTCACGTGAAATCACTCCACCACCTCCAAGTTATGCTTAAAGTTGCAGTGTAATCGGAGTGATGGTTCAGTGGATAGTATCCCCCGGATGCAGAGGGGCAGGGGCGCCGACCGGGCGACTCGAGCTCTCAGGTGCGAACCGCTTGAGCCGCGCCCGGTCATGCTGGTCGATTTCCAACAGCCACAGTTGACGCTCGGGATAATGAGCCAGCAA
>JBQCJB010000724.1:0-8158 GCA_051953155.1 Aureliella sp.
TTTCCGCCGCGCCACCGCGCGCGAGCCCTCGTCGGCTGAGCTCGCTCTGCTCGTCCAACTGCACACGCAGTCGCAGCAAGCCTTTGCCGCCGATCGCCAGGCCACCGAGGCCTTTTTAGGCAACACTTCGGCCAGCGGCGGTGCAGGCGGGGTTCCGGCTAGCGCTGCCAGCGGCCCAGAAGGTGCCGCGGCCATTCAAGTCGCGCGAGCCATCCTCAATTTGCACGAGGTGATCACCCGATACTGATTGTTTCTAGACGCGCACCGCGCGGACCAGCTAAACTACATGCGTCCGAGCTGGCTCGGATTCCCACCTCACGACGGTGCAGCGAGACCTTTTAGTTCGCTGCGCTCCTTCCTCACAACGAACGCCCGCAGTGGCCCAAAAGCGACATCCCCCATGGCCGCATGTGCTCCACTATCTCCGTCTCGCTGCGCGCTGCGCCGGGCGTTCTACGTGCCATTCTGCCTGGCCGCAGTCCTGGCGGCCGCGACCATAGCACCCAAGCTCGCGCTCGCCAATGAACCACAACCTGCGGTCAGCTTCGTCAACGAAGTCGTACCGCTTTTGACCAAGTCGGGCTGCAATGCGGGCATCTGCCACGCCAAGGCCAGCAACGGTCAGAACGGCTTTCTTCTATCGCTACTCGGTTTTGAACCGCGCGAGGATTACGACCATCTGGTCATGGAGGGTCGGGGAAGAAGAATATTTCCCGCCTCGCCCGAGCACAGTCTGCTGCTGATGAAAGCCTCGGGCGCAATGCCACACGGCGGCGGCGTCCGACTGGAGAGCGACTCGGAAGGTTACGCACTGCTGCTGGACTGGATTCGTCAGGGTGCGCCTTACGATGGAGACATCGCACCGCAGTTGGTCGCCGTCGACGTGCAACCGGCTCGCGGCACTCTGCAGCGCAAGTCGCAGCAGCAACTGACGGCGGTGGCTCGGTATTCCGACGGCACCCAGCGCGACGTTACCGATCTTGCGCTCTATGAATCGAACGACTCGGCCATGGCGGAGGTCACGCCGGCAGGTCTGGTATCGATTCTCGACATCCCGGGCAAAGTGGGAGTGATGGTCCGATTCCAAGGCAAGGTTTCGGTCTTCAATGCCTCGGTTCCGCTCGGCGCGCCCGTCGACGCCTTGCCGCCGACCAAGAACTTCGTCGACCAGCACGTGTTCGCGAACTTAAAAGAGCTCGGGATTCCGCCGTCGCCGCTGTGCGACGATGCAACTTTTCTGCGCCGCGTCTCGCTGGACATCGCCGGCCGACTGCCGACCCAAGTCGAGGTCGAGGCCTTCACCGCCAACCAGGCGCCGGACAAGCGCGACCAAGCGATCGACCATCTGCTGCAGAGCTCCGAGTACGCGGATTTCTTCGCCAACAAGTGGACGTCGCTGCTAAAGAACCGCCGCGACGACGCCAGCGACATCACTTCGAACTTCGCATTCTTCGCTTGGGTTCGCGACAGCTTGCTGGCTAACAAGCCCTACGATGCGCTGGTCCGCGAACTGTTGGCGGCCACCGGCACCGTCATCGCCAATCCGCCGGTCGCCTGGTACAAGCGCGTGAAAGAACCCAAGCAGCAGCTGGAAGATATCGCGCAGCTTTTCCTGGGCGTGCGGATGCAGTGCGCCCAGTGCCACCATCATCCGTTCGAGCGCTGGAGCCAGGACGACTACTACAGCCTGGCCGCTTTCTTCAGTCAAGTTGGACGCAAGCCGACCGCCACGCGCGGCGAGGACATGATTTTTCATAAGCGTGGTGTCGCGGTCGCCACCAACATCAAGACGGGCCAAACGCTCAAACCAGCGGCGCTTGGCGATGATATCCCCGACATCGCGCCGGACGAAGACCCGCGACTGAAACTGGCAGATTGGATGCGCTCGCCGGAGAATCCGTTCTTTGCCAAGGCGCTCGTGAACCGCTACTGGAAACACTTCTTCCATCGTGGCTTGATCGAGCCGGAGGACGACATTCGCGATTCCAATCCGCCGACCAATCCCGAACTGCTGGCGGCACTCCAGCAGCACTTCATCGCCAGCGGCTTCGATTTGAAGGAACTGGTGCGCGTCATCACTACTTCGAACGCTTACCAGTTGAGCGAGGTACCGAACGAATCCAATCTGGCTGATCGCCAAAACTATTCGCGATACTATCCGCGGCGACTCCAGGCCGAAGTCCTGCTCGATGCGATCGATGATCTGACCGAGTCGCGAACCGATTTCCCCAACCTGCCGCCGGGAACGCGCGCGATCGCTCTGCCCGACAGCAGCTACAACCGAGCCTCGCCGTTTCTAAAAGTTTTCGGGCGCCCGAACAACGAGAGCGTTTGCGAGTGCGAGCGCGTCCAATCGTCCAGCCTCGCGCAGAGCTTGCATCTGATGAACGCGGCGGACATCAAGTCGAAACTCGCCAAGGCCAATGGCCGGGCCGATCGCCTGGCCAAGTCGTCGGCCGCATTCGAGGACAAAGTGCGCGAGCTCTACCTGGCTGCGTTCGCCCGCTCGCCACGCGACGACGAACTGAAGATCGCCTGCGAATTCCTCGCCGAACCGCGCAGCGATGCCGCTGGCAAACCGCTCGCGCGCGAGGCGGCCGAGCGCGAGAACTTGCGCGACTTGACCTGGGCTCTGATCAATACCAAAGAATTTTTGTTCAACCATTGAAGGCCTCGCATGAACCGCATCGTCACCTTTGCCGCGTTTGCCTTGACAGGCTTGCTGTGGTTGCCGCATGCCGCCCCCATCGCCGCTCAGTCGGTATGCATCCCGCTGCCGCGGCTGCTGACGATGATGCCCATGGGAGGCGCCGCCGGTTCGCAGATCGATGTCACCATCACCGGCGATCACCTCGATGAAGCCAGCCAGCTCGTCTTCACGCATCCGGGTCTCCAAGCGACTCCGAAACTCGATGCCAACGGCACGGCGCAGCCGAACCAGTTCGTGGTCCGCATCGCCGCCGATTGCCCAGCCGGCATCCACGAGGCGCGCGTGATGAGCCGACTGGGCATCTCCTCGTCGCGATGTTTCAGCGTTGGCTCTCTACCCGAGGTAATTCGCAGCACGCCTAACACGACTCTCACCGCCGCCATGGATTTGCAGATCGGCACGGTCTGCAATGCAGCGGTAACGGCCAAGTCGATCGATCATTATCGTTTCACCGCGAGGCAAGGCGCTCGCATGCTGATCAACTGTGCGGCGCGGGGGATTGATTCGAAACTTAACCCCGTGCTGATCGTCGCCGATGCGTCGGGACGCGATCTGGTCGCCGAGCGGCGAGGGGCGGCTCTCGAGTTCGTCCCGCGGGCCGATGGCCAGTACGTTATCAAAGTCCATGACCTGACCTTCAACGGCGGCCCGGCGTACTTCTATCGCCTCTCATTGCAGGAGCTGGCCGCCGACGCGCCCAAGCCACAGTTCGCCTCGACCCGCGCGGTCAGTGCCTTTTCATGGCCTCCGGTCGGCTTGCCGGAAGAGGCGGCCGCGAACGAAGCCGAACCCAACAACCGTCCTGACGCAGCCCAAATGGTTTCCTTGCCGTGCGACATCGCTGGCAGTTTCTTCCCGGCCGCTGACGTCGATTGCTTTCAGTTCGCCGCCAAGAAAGGGGACGTGTGGTGGATCGAAGTCGCGTCCGAACGCTTGGGCCGGCCGACCGATCCTGCGATCCTGGTCCAACGCGCTAGCGGAGAAGGGGACCAGCGCGTCTTCAGCGACGTAGTCGAACTGACCGATATCCCGAGTCCGGTCAAACCGTCGAGCAACGGCTATGCGTATGACGGACCACCTTACGACGGCGGTTCGCCAGACATCATCGGCCGGCTCGAGATTCAGGAAGACGGCATCCACGTCCTCCAGCTCTCCGATTTGTTCGGCGGGACGCGCAACGATCCGGGGAATGTTTACCGGCTGGTCATTCGCAAGGCAGCTCCCGACTTCGCTCTCGTCGCCTGGGGACTGCACATGGAACTTCGCAATGGCGACCGCAATGCGCTCTCCAAACCGATCGCCCTTCGTGGCGGACAGACTATGGCTCTGGAGGTCGTCGCTGTCCGCCGCGATGGCTTTGACGGTCCAATCGAACTGACGATGGACAACCTGCCCAAGGGAGTCACGGCTTGCGGCTTGACGATCCCCTCTGGCAAGAACCGCGGCATCATGCTGCTGACCGCCCAGGACAACGCGCCGCCGGCGCTGAGTTACGCAGCGTTTGTCGGTCGAGCCCAAATCGGTGGCCAGGAAGTAACGCGTCCTTGCCGGATGGCCGAGATGGCTTGGCCGGTACCCGATGCCTGGGGCGAGATCCCGAGCCCGCGACTGGTCAGTGACGTACCGGTCTCAGTCTCCGTCGCTGAACTGGCTCCGCTGACTATCAAGCCGCGCGAGGCCAAAGTTTTCGAAGCAGTCGCCGGCAGCAAACTGACCATTCCTCTGGCCCATACGCGCCGCAGTGAATTCTCCGGGGCGACGCTGCAGTTGAAAACGTTTGGCGATCCGTTCGAACGCGCGCCGCAGTCGACGATCCCGCTCTCGGCAGACAGTTCCGAAGTGAACCTCGATCTGGCGGCGCTAAAAATTCCTCCCGGCGATTACACGATCGCGCTCTATGGCGGTGCAGTGGTCAAGTACCAGGACATCGCTCCCAGCGCCACTCCTCGCGATACAGTAGACATTGTCGTCTCCGAACCGATTGCCATCCGCGTAAAACCAGCAGGGACAAAATGAGCGATCACTTTCATGCCTCAGGTGTTTCTCCCTGTTCGGGACCAAGCGTCTTTGGAAGCGGCGGCCGCCGCGGTTTCATCCGCCTGGGCCTGGCCGGCTTTGCGAGCCTCAGCCTGCCGGGAATCCTGCGCCTGCAAGCCGCCGCACCGGCCGCCAGCAGCGATGGCCGGCCGGCCGAGCGCGAAAAGACCGCCGTGATCATGGTCTGGAAACCAGGTGGTTGCTCGCACATCGATACCTACGACCCCAAGCCCGAAGCCACCAGCGAATATCGCGGGCCGTTCGCGACCATTCCCACCAAGGTCCCGGGAATGCGGTTTACGGAGCTGCTTCCCAGGCAAGCCGCAATCGCCGACAAGTTCACCGTACTGCGGTCGATGCGGCAGACGGCGGCCGGCCATCCTGCCGGTTCGATGCAAATGCTTTCGGGCGATCCCGACACGCGCGACAAACCTAAACCGCGTCTGCCCGATTGGATGACGGTCACCAATTACCTGCGCACCGGCCAGGAGGCTCGCACCAATCCGCTGCCCTTGTATGTCGGGATCAATCCGCCGCTGGAATACAACGGGCCGGCTTACCTGGGCGACGCCTATTCGCCCTTTACCGTGACCGGCGATCCGAATTCGCCGAACTTTTCCGTGCCCAATATCGGCTTGTCGGATCGCACTGAGATCCAGCGTTTGGAGCGGCGGACGACGCTCCGTCAGCGACTGGACACGCTCACGCGCGCCTTTGACCAGCTGGGGGAACTCGGCGCGCTGGATCAGTTCGAAACGCAGGCGATGACGCTGCTGACGAATCCCAAGACTCGCGATGCGTTCGACCTGAGCCAGGAAAGCGACCAGACGCGCGATCGCTATGGCCGCAACGCCTGGGGCCAGCAACTGTTGATGGCTCGGCGACTGGTCGAAGCCGGGGTCGAGGTGCTGACGACCAGCCTCAGCGGCCAGCTATGCGGTCGCGTCGGCAACTGGGACGACCATGCCGTCAATCATCACGTCTTCGATGCGATGCGGTTTCGC
Organism: Aureliella sp.; assembly: GCA_051953155.1. GTDB lineage: Bacteria > Planctomycetota > Planctomycetia > Pirellulales > Pirellulaceae > Aureliella. The sequence goes on from JBQCJB010000724.1 coordinate 5,752, forward strand.
GCCCAAGCTTACGATCAGGCGGTGACAGCCCTGATCGAAGATATCTACGAGCGCGGGCTGGACAAACGCGTGCTGGTAGTCGTCACCGGCGAATTCGGCCGCACGCCGAAGATCAGCTACGCAGCCAGCACCGGCGCCGGCAACGCCAGCGCGCCAGCGGGCACCCAGCAACCGGGGCGCGACCACTGGCCGCGAGCCTTCTCGAACCTCTGGGCCGGCGGCGGCATCGAGACCGGTCGCTTCATCGGTGCCACCGACAAACGGGGCGAAGATTCGATCGAGCGCATTTGCAGCGCAGGTGACTTTTTGGCTACGATTTATCATCACCTCGGGATCGATGCTTCGAAAACTTTCATCAAAGATTTCAACGGCCGCCCGACACCGATTGTCGACCACGGCAGCCCGATCCCCGAATTGATCCGCGCCTAATCAAAGATCACCATGCACTCGATGACTCCAGCTCAACTGCGTACCGAACTCTGCCGCCGCACCTTTTTGCGCCGCGGCGGTTTCGGGGTCGGTTCTCTTGCGCTGGCCAGTCTGCTCGGCCAGGATGGGCTCCGTCCGCGCGAGCTCCGCGGCGGCGAAGCGACCGCGCCAGCCGGCGCAGTGACGCCGCTGGTCCAGCATCACGCACCCCGCATCAAACGCGTCATCTGGTTGACGATGGCCGGGGGCCCATCGCACCTGGAAACGTTCGATTACAAACCCGAACTGGCCAAGCGCGACGGTCAACCGATGCCCGAGAGCATGACCAAGGGGCAGCAACTGGCCCAGCTCCAGGGGCAGGCGCTCAAGTGCTTTGCGCCGCAGACCAAGTTCAAACGCTTTGGGCAGAGCGGGACGGAGATTTGTGAACTCTTTCCCGAGATCGGCTCGGTGGCCGATGACCTTTGCTTTATCCGCTCGATGACCACCGATGCAATCAACCACGATCCGGCCCACATGTTCATGAACACCGGGTCGCAGATTGCCGGACGGCCATCGATGGGTGCTTGGGTGCTGTATGGGCTCGGCTCGGAAGCGGCCGATCTGCCCGGCTTCGTCGTGCTGACCTCGCTTGGCAAAGGTGGCCAGAACCAACCGATCGCCGCTCGCCAGTGGTCGTCGGGCTTTCTGCCATCGCGAGACCAGGGGGTGCATTTGCGCGGCAAAGGCGAAGCGGTGATGTACCTCGGCAATCCGCCGGGCATCAGCCGCGACCAGCAGAAGTCGCTGGTCGAAACGATCAACGCACTCAATGACCAGCGCCAACAAGCGACGCTCGACCCGGAGATCGCCACCCGCATCGCTCAGTACGAGATGGCTTTCCAGATGCAGTCGAGCATCCCCAGCCTGATGGACGCCGCCGGGGAAGGGCAGGGGACGTTCGACCTCTACGGCTGCCAGACGGGCGATGGCTCGTTCGCAGCCAATTGTCTGCTGGCGCGGCGGCTGGCCGAACGGGGCGTGCGGTTTATCCAGCTGTACCACAAGGACTGGGACCATCACGGCGGAGTGAAGAACGGTATCGAGCTGAAGGCCCAGGAGATCGATCGGCCGTGCGCGGCTTTGATCAAGGACTTGAAAGCCCGCGGCATGTGGAACGACACGCTGATCGTTTGGGCGGGCGAATTCGGGCGCACGCCGATGTCGCAAGGAGGCAGCGGCCGCGATCACCACAACAAGGGCTTTACGATTTGGCTCAGTGGCGGCTGCGTGCGCGGCGGGCTCAATTACGGCCAGACCGACGAACTGGGCTATGCGGCTGTGGAAAACCCGGTGACCGTTCACGACCTGCATGCAACGATGCTGGACCTGCTGGGCATCGATCACGCGCGTTTCAGCGTCAAGTTCCAGGGGCTCGACGCGCGGCTCTCGGGCGTAGAACCCTGCCGCGTTCTCCGGGACGTGCTTGCCTAACGCTGGACCGGCTCGCTCTTTTCGCCGACTCTTGTCTCTGATGGAAGTGAAGACATGGTTTCTCGCTATCGCGTGGTGGGCATTTCGTTCGAGCACATGCACATGGGCGACAACCTGCAAATGGTCGTCGACCATCCGCAGTGCGAGTTGGTGGGCGTGTGCGATGCCCAGCCCGAGCGGATGCAGGCGGCAGTGACTGCGTTTGGGTTGTCGGCCGAGCAGGTCTTCACCGACTGGCAGCACTGCATCTCCGAGGCTCGACCCGACCTGATCGTGCTCTGCCCATCGACGGGGGACCACGCGCTGTGGGTCAAGCGTCTGGCGCCGCTCGGCCTGCCGCTGTTGATCGAGAAACCGATGGCTGCATCGTTGGCCGATGCCGATGCGATGATTGCGGCCTGCGAGCAGCACGACGTCCGCTGGGCGATCAACTGGCCGCTGGTCTGGGTGCCCAGCCATCGCACTGCCAAGCGGCTGATCGATCAAGGCCGGATTGGCGAAGTTC
>JBQCJB010000725.1:0-7340 GCA_051953155.1 Aureliella sp.
CTGCCTGAGGCGTCACTTCGCCCGACGCCAACATCGCATCGACAAGCTCAATCGCCGGAGTCGCGCCTGCGTCCTGGATGACCGCGACCAGCCCTGCATCGCCGCCGCCTCGCCCCACGTTGGCGACCGTCCACAGGGCCAACAGCAGCAGCAAACTCGTGTGCACGATCAAACTGACCAAAAACCCCGGCGCGAATCGCTCGCTGGCCAGCCCAGAGAACCAGGAGGCCAGTCGCTGCCAGCGCGTGGAAACCGGATTGTCGCCAGCAACCGGTGCAGTCGCTGCGGTAGTTGCTGTAGCAGGCTCCTGGCCGCCGCCGCTTGGGGGCCACACTGCGGACTCGCTTTCCTCGCGCGCTGCACCAGGCCCCGCGGCGCCTGAGACGCTCGGTGGCTGCAGTGTGTCGTCAATGACGGGAAATCGACCTGCCATGAAGGGCTACGTTGGGGATGGCTGCGGAAAAGCGCGACGGTTCGCATGGCCCGGTCTATTTTAGCTTGCCATTACCTGCCTTGCGCAAATCCGCCCGGCCGCGCAACCGCTACAGTCGGCAGGCAACGTCACTTCGGCTCGGTCGGTGGCACGAATTCGAACTCCAGCCGCGGCGCGTCGCGGGCCGGAGTTAACGCAGCCACTTTTGCGGCCGCTTCAGCCGCGGGCTTGGACCAGCCGAGCGAAGAGAGTAGTTCCTGCTTCGTCTTCCAATAGGCGTGCGGGTCAAGCTGACCGGCGTGTTCCTCCAGCAGCTCGAGAGCCCTGCCCTTCCAACCTTCCTGGCGCAAAACGTACAGCTCCAGCGCGAAGAATTCGTCATGCCCGCTGCCGACCAGCTCTTCGATCTGACGTTCGCACTGGCCGAGCGTGCTGTGCATTTGCTGACGGTCCTCGGCCGATAGCTGGGCGGCGCCGGCGATTTCTTTGCGCAGCTCGGGTCGACCGGCTAGGCAATGGGCCAGGGCGCGCGCCTTGCGATAAATTGCAAAGGCCGACGCCGTTTTGGACTCCGCAGTCGGCGGCAACTTGCCCAACAGCGCTGCGACTCGCCCGCCAGCGTCCGCGATCTCCTTCCAATAGTCGTCGCGATAACGCGGTTGATCGAGCCAGTGCAGTTGCAGCTGACGGAGCCCAGGATCGTCCGGGTGTTCGGTCAGCGCTTTTTGCAACGCGGTCGTATCCTTGACCGTCGGACGTTGCTGTTCGTTGAACAGCCGCTCTCGGAGCTCGGTCGCCCGCTCGTTCGGGTCGAGCGCCGGCTCGGTCAAGCGTTTCGCGGCTGCCGCGTCGGAGGCAGGCGGTTGAGCCGCCGGGGCCTGGCCAGGTTTCCAAGCGGCGAGCCACTGCTTTTGCGCCGCGAGTTCGCGCTGGAGTTCTTCGGGCAGATTGGCGTCTGAAAGTTGCTGGTCGAAGGCTTGGAGCTGCGCCTCGCGCCACTGCAGGTCGGGGTTGCCGCGCGAGAGCGTTTGCAGCTGGGCGCGAGCCGGCGGCGCCGGCAGCAGCGCCAGACCAAGGCAGACCATGGTCAGCAAGAATAAGGTGCGAATTTTCACGGCGCGAAGCTCCCGGCCCCAAGCGGCTGCGAGAAAAAGGATCGATAAGTTGGCTTTACAGGCCAATCAAGGCTAACGCCGACCCGGCAACTGGGCAACAAGTCATGGCCTTCGCACTTTACAAGGGCGGGATTACGGGTCTAATAGCAAACGTGCGACCAGTCTCAAAATGCGGTTAAGGCGACTGCGGTTTCAATCGATCGAAGGATACGACTTATGGCCTCGAAGTTTTCCGTTTGCTGCGTCCTGTTCGGCCTGGCAATGTTCGTCTGCAGCGGTTGCAGCCCGAAATCGAACGACCAACCGTCGGCGATGGGCACGAGCGGTACGACGGCTGCCGACGATCATGACCATGCCCACGACCATGGTGAACACGGCCCGCACGGCGGCCATATGCTGCACCTGGAACCCGACGGAGTCCACGCCGAATGGTCGCATGACGACGACAGCAAGACGATCACTGTATATCTTGACGAATTGTCCGCCGCTCCTTCGGAGGTAAAATTCGTCGTCAAAGCGGGTGACACCGAACCGCAAGATTTTGCGCTCGCCAAGAGCGAAGGCGACGCCGAAGGCAGCAAGGGTGGCGGAACTTGGACGATCACCAGCGACGCCCTGATGACGCACCTGGCCATGGGCGAAGCGGCAAAAGTCGAGTTGGTCGTCGTCGAGGGTGACAAACGTTTGACCTCGAGCATCGAGCACTCGGACGAACATCACCACCACTAGGCGCCTGCCCGACTGGCCGCGCCCGAGAGAACGTTAGGGCTCAGTAAACCGCAAAGGTTGTTTCGTTTGAAATCACTGCCAATCATCGACCAAGGGGCTAGCGGCTGCGCCACCGGCCAACAGCCGGGCGCAACCGGTTCCAAAGGACGCTATTCCTTCATCAGCCTGGGCTGTCCCAAGAACCTGGTCGATTCCGAGCGGATGCTGGGTCGCTTGCGCGACGGCGGCTACGAACTGGTGGAAGAAAACGACGGCTGCGATTTCGTCGTCATCAACACCTGCGGCTTTATCGATCATGCCAGAGCTGAATCGTTCCAGGCGATCGATCAGATGCTCGAACTGAAGCGCCAAGGCAAGATCCGCGGCGTCATCGTCTCGGGTTGCCTGGCGGAGCGCGAGCGAGAAAAACTGCTCGAGGCTCGACCGGAGATCGATTCGCTGGTCGGCGTCTTCGGTCGGGACGACATCACGCGGATGGCCGATCGCCTAATCGATCCGCTGGACGAGCAGCGGAGCGTCTTTCGCCCCGCGCCGATCCGCGCGCTGGACGATTCGCAGCGACTGCGGATCACGCCCAAGCATTTCGCCTATTTGAAAATCTCGGAAGGTTGCGATCGGCTGTGCACCTTCTGTGCGATCCCCAAGATGCGCGGCAAGCACGCCAGCAAACCCCAGGAGCAGGTCTTGGCGGAAGCCCGAGAACTGGTTGCCTCGGGCGTGCGCGAGTTGATCGTCGTCGCCCAAGACACAACCTATTGGGGCAAGGACATCTACGGAGAACCTCGACTGCGAGAGCTGCTTCAAGCGCTGGCTCAGGTCGAAGGTCTGGACTGGATCCGGCTGATGTACTTCTACCCGATGTATATCGACGATGCGCTCATCGATACGATCGCCGAGACGCCGAACATTCTGCCCTACATCGATATGCCGCTGCAGCACATCAACGGCGAGATGCTGCGGCGCATGTCGCGCCGCGTCACGCCCGAGGATACGCGCCGCCTGGTCGAGAAGCTGCGAGCGCGCATCGATGGCTTGGTGCTGCGCACGACATTCATCACCGGGTTTCCTGGCGAGACCGAACAGCACGTCGACGAACTGGCCGATTTCATCGCGGAAGCCAAGTTCGAACGAGCGGGTGTGTTTACCTACTCGCTGGAGCCCGACACGCCGGCGGCGCGCTTGACCGACCATGTGCCCGAGGAAGTCAAGCAAGCTCGCCACGAGCGCTTGATGCTCGTTCAACAACGCGTCGCCTTCGACTGGACCGAACAGACGATCGGCAACGCCTTCGAAGTCATCATCGACAAACCGTTCGACACCAAGCGGAACGTGTGGATTGGCCGGACCTATGCGGACGCTCCCGACGTTGACGCCTTGGTCTATGTGACTGGTCAGCCGCGGCATCCCATCGCTGCGGGCCGAATCATGCCGGTCGAAGTCGTCGACCGCCGTGGATACGATTTGATCGCCGCTACCGTTGGACCAGGCCGATAAGATCCATGAGCGCTTCCGAATCCGCACCGGTTTCCGTTTCGAGCGACAGCCACGACGTCCGCCCGGCGACGACCGCGGAATCGGTTCCGCCGGAGCAAGCGGCTGCAGTCCAGGCGGCGCTATCCCAATCGATCGTCAGCTCCCGCGTAGTGAACGTCCCGAATTCGCTCTCGATGGCTCGGCTGATCCTGGCGATTTTCGTCGGGGTGCTCATCGAACTGGGCCAGTACACACCAGCCTGGATCGTGTTCATCATCGCCGCTTCGACCGACTTCGTCGATGGTTGGTGGGCCCGACGATTCCAACAGATCACCAAACTCGGGCGGATCCTTGACCCGTTCGTCGACAAGATCATCATCACCGCAGCGATGGTCGCTCTGGTCGGAGTACCCGGCAGCGGCGTGGCGGCCTGGATGGCGACGGTAATCGTTGGTCGCGAGCTGCTAGTGACTAGTCTCCGCGGCATGATCGAAGGCAGCGGCGGGGACTTCTCCGCGCGCTGGATGGGCAAGTGGAAGATGCTGTTCCAGTGCGTCGCAGTGGTGGCCTGCTTGATCCTGGTCGGTCAAGCGTCGCCCCCCGCGTGGCTGAACTGGTTCGCCAAGGTGTCCTTGTGGCTGGCTGTCGTGCTGACCATTGCCTCCGGGGTGGATTATGTGGCCCAGGCCGTGTCCCTGAGCAAGCGGGCGACACAGCAAGCGGGCTAGCGGCTGCCAGTGGCCATGCGCTCCGGTTCTAGCGGAGATGCCAGCTATGCGGATTCTCTACGAAGCAATCCCCACGCTTCCGCGGGTAGGTTCCCATCGACCGCCGCGGTCGAGCCAATTCTGTGGCTATGTTTCTTCGTGCCGCTCTGTTCGGCAAGTAAGCCGAGCAGGCGCCCGACGGCCGACCGTTGCGTTCGGGGCTCATTTTTTTCACCGGGTGGGCCAGGGAGAATCGAGCAGGGCATGATTGAAGTCGTCGATCTAACCAAAGCCTATCCCGACTCGATTTCGGGGCCGTTCAAGGCGCTCGATCAGGTCAGTTTCAGTGCCAGCGAAGGGGAAATATTCGGCTTGCTCGGGCCCAACGGGGCTGGCAAGACGACTGCTCTCCGCATCCTCAGCACCGTGCTCCGTCCGACCAGCGGCCGCGTTCGCATCAACGGCTTCGATGTCACAACGCATCCCGACGAAGTCCGGCACAGCATCGGTTTCGTCTCAAGCAACACGGCGATCTATGACCGCATGACCGCCTGGGAAATGGTCGAATACTTCGGTCGCCTGTACGGCATCGCCGAGGATCGCCTGCAGGAGCGAATGCACCGCGTATTCGACGAACTGTCGATGATGGACTATCGCGATATCGCTGGCGGCCGAATGTCGACAGGCATGCGTCAAAAGGTGTCGATCGCCCGAGCCATCATCCACGATCCACCCGTGCTGATATTCGACGAAGCCTCCCTCGGTCTGGACGTCATCGTCGCCCGAGCGCTGCTGGGCATCATCGACCGCTTGCGCGACCAGGGCAAATGCATCATTTTTTCAACGCACGTCATGCGCGAGGTCGAGCGACTGTGCGACCGCGTGGCCATTCTCTATCGCGGCCGAATCCTGGCTTCGGGCACTCTGGCCGAACTGGCCGACCAGTACGGCGAACAAGACTTCGAAGAGCTGTTCTTTACTTTGCTGCACAACTCGGATCGCGATCGCCGCGCCGCCGTGGCCGAGGCGCTTCATTCGCTCGCTACGGATGACGAACGCAAATGAATTGGCGACACGTTCACCTGATATATCTCCGCGAAATGCGCGACCAGCTTCGCGACCGGCGGACGCTCTTCACGATCACAGTCCTGCCGCTACTGCTGTATCCGCTGCTGGGCATGCTGATGATGCAGGTCGCTCAGTTCAAGCGCGAGCAGAGCGTCAAGATTCGGGTCGTCGGCATCGACAATTGGCCCGCCGACGCGCGTTTGCTTGCTCCCTCCGATGCGGTCGATGGCCAGGTCCACTTCGTCTCGGGCGAAAATAGCGCCAAGGACGTCAGCCTGATCGAGGTCCAAGCCGACCGCTGGCCGACCGACATCGAAACCGCGGACGTCGTCCGCAGCGCCCGTCAATCGCTCGCCGCTAACGCCTTCGACGCAGTCCTGATCGTCGAGCCGCAGTTCGTCGAGATGCTCGCTCAGCGGCGCGCCGCCGCCGGTGCGCCTGGCTCAGCGGACACCGGAGCGAGCGCTGAAGCGAAAGCCGATGCGGACGCTGAAACGAGCGCCAGCTCAGACACCGAAGCCAGCACCGCTGCGCACGCCGCCGGCGATGGGGATGGTACAGCCCTGATCTCGCCGGGCTTGCAGGTCGTAGCCAACATGGCCCGCGATCGGTCGCAGTTGGCCATGCGGCGGCTGAACAATGTGCTCCGCGACTGGCAACAGGATTGGGTCAGCGCGCAGCTGTCGGCTGCGGGCATGAATCCGGTGCTGGTCGATCCTCTGCCGCTGAAGCAGAACGACACCTCGGAGAGCTCGGTTCGACGAGCGATGCTTTGGTCAAAGATCCTGCCGTTTATCATGCTCGTTTGGGCACTGACCGGCGCCTTCTACCCGGCAATCGATTTGTGCGCCGGCGAGAAAGAACGCGGCACGCTGGAGACGCTGTTGAGCAGCCCCGCGCGGCGCCGCGAAATCGTCTGGGGCAAATTGTTTACTGTGGCAACGTTCAGCATGCTCAGTGCGCTGCTGAATCTGCTGAGCATGCACGTGACGGCTGGCTTTATCGTCGAGCAGTTTGCTGCTCAGGGAGGCGCGCAGCTGGCCGAAGCCTTCGGACGCTTGCCGATTCACGCATTCGCTTGGCTGGTTCTGCTCCTGCTGCCGATGTCGGCGTTTTTCAGCGCCTTGGCCCTGGCGGTTGCCGCCCTGGCCCGCAGCACCAAGGAAGGGCAGTATTACCTGATGCCCCTGCTGCTGTTCACCTTGCCCTTGGTGACGATGCCAATGATTCCGAGCCTGGATCTGACGCTGGCGACCAGCATGGTCCCAGTCTCGGGCGCTATCTTCCTGGTGCGTGCGCTGATCGAAGGCCGCTTCGCCGAAGGCTTTGTCCATTTGCCAGTCGTGCTCAGCGTCACGGCCATTAGTTGCCTGCTGGCGATTCGCTGGGCCGTGCGGCAGTTCGAGAGCGAATCAGTGATGTTCAGCGAGAGCGAGCGCTGGAATTTCCAAAGTTGGCTGCGGCAAGTATGGCGCGATCGCGGCACCGTGGCGTCGGCCAGCGAAGCCATGCTGTGCGGATTGATCATCTTAGTCGCTATGTTCTTCTCGCAGTTCGTCGCCGGAGCTGGGGAGCTGGATTGGGCAAGTCTGGCCAGGCGCGCAGTCGTCACGCAGATCGGCTTGATCCTGACACCTTGCCTGCTGATGGCCATCTTCTTGACCCGGTCGATGCGCCAGGCGCTGCGCCTGCATCCGGTCAGTCTCGATCAAGTCGTCGCGGCCGCAGTCCTCGGCCTGGCGCTGCATCCCAGTTACACGCTGCTCGGCCAGGCGATCTCGAGCGCCCTTCAAGTTGGACCGGAGACGCAGCGGG
>JBQCJB010000726.1:0-3465 GCA_051953155.1 Aureliella sp.
TGGCGTCAAACTCCGGCGCCATGGGCACCGTCAGAGGCGAACGGGACAGCGCTCGGGCGATGGCCACGGCGTGAGGCACACCGCCCAGGACCATGCGCTGGAATTGGCTCCAGCCCGGGTCGCCGCGATTGATGGCTTCAATCCTCATTGTCGAATCCTTCGAGCATCCACTGTTTCATCTTCCGTTGGAGCGTCCTAACCGATATGCCCAGCTTCTGTGCCGCGTGCGTCTTGTTGCCCATCGCTCGTTGCAGCGCGCCGATGACGGCTGTTTTTTCAAGTTCCGATAGGCTGACATCGTTGGCGGAGAGCGGCTCGGCCTCGACCGTCGGATTGCCGCTGAGGAAGGCAGTCAAGTCTTCCATCGTCAGCACGTCGCGCTTGCCGAGCACGAGCATGTTTTCGATCGCGTTGCGCAGTTGGCGAACGTTGCCGGGCCATTCGTAGGAGCGCAGGAACTGGGCCAGGGCCGGATGGATGATCGGTGGCTCGCGCAGGTGGCGGCGGGCGCAGTCAGCCACGAAGTGGTCGATCAAGTACGGGATATCTTCCGGGCGTTCGCGCAAGGCGGGCAAGCGGATCGTATGGGCATTCAGATGCCGGTATAGATCGCTGCGAAACTGGTGGGACGCAACCAGGTCGCTCAGATTGCGACTGGTCGCCGCGATCAAGCGCAGGTCGACGGAAATCTCTTTGTCGGTGCCGATCGGATGGAAACGCGAGGTCTCGAGCACGCGCGCGAGTTTGGCTTGGACCAGCAATGGGAAATCGCTGATCTCGTCGATGAACAACGTGCCATGGTTGGCGGCCACCAGGCGTCCCGAGCGGCTTTCGACCGCACCAGCAAAGGAGCCCTTCACATTGCCGAACAGTTCCGCCTCGACTAACGCCTCGGGCAGTGCGGCAATGTTGACCGCCATGTAGGCGCGACCGCGTCGGCGGCTGTGTTCATGAATGGCCGAAGCGACCAATTCCTTGCCGGTACCCGATTCACCGGTGATCAGCACGGTGCAGTCGGAATCGGCGATGCTGCGGATCTGATCGAACACGGCCCGCATGGCGGCCGACTGGCCGATCATCCGCCCCAGCCCAGTCGTGTCGATCCCTAGACGCACTTCGCTGCGATGCTGCATCGGCAGGTAGCGGTTCAGCAGCATCAGCAATTCGTCGGGTTTGAGCGGCTTGGTCAAGTAGTCGATCGCCCCGAGCTTCATGGCCGCCACGGCCGTGGCGACTTCGCCGTAAGCGGTGACCATGATCACCGGGACGGCCGGCTGTCGCTGCTTCCACTCCTTGAGAACGTCCAGGCCGCTTTATTGACCCAGGCGGACGTCGCAGATCACCAGGTCGATCGGCTCTCCCAAGCAGCGGGCGGCAGCCTCGACATTCGATGTGCCGACCGTGTTGTAGCCTTCGGCGCGCAGGACGCGCGAGAGCGCGTCGCGCTCTCGAATCTGGTCCTCGACTACGAGAATCGTCTGATTGCTAACCATGGCTCAGAATGCCATTCATGTCAGCGGACTTCATAATCGGAAATCTCAATGAAAACTCCATGCCTGTCAGTTGCCCACTGCGGCGGCACGTGATCAGGCCACCCGCGTTCTCGACCAGGCTTTTGACGACAGCAAGCCCCATTCCAACACCGTTTTCGCGCGTGCTGTAAAACGGTTCGAAGATCTTGGCCAGCGGCACATCGGTAATACCTGGGCCGCTGTCATGAATTGAAACGACCGCATCGGTCCCGATGGCCTGCGTGATAATTTCGATCGTGCCGCCTGATCCGGTCGCCTGGCAGGCGTTCTGCAGCAGGTTCAGCAGAATCTGCCGAAAGCACTGCGGGCCGATGCAAATGTTCAAATCGTTTTGATGCGCGGTGAAATGAACGTCGACCTGCTCGCGCTCGTGCACGCCCTTCAAAAACTGCAGCGTCGACTTGATCTCTTCGTTGACGTCCAGGCAGGTCGACGGCGAACCATTGATCCGCGCATAACCGAGCAGTTGGCAGATCAAGCCATCGACGCGTTCGATCTCGCCGACTGACTCGCGGAGCATGGCGATCGCTTCGGCCTGGGCGATGTGGGTGTCACCGCGGATCACTTTTTCCGAGGTGAACAGATTCAGCCGCACGGCGTTGAGCGGGTTGCGAACCTCGTGGGCCAGTCCGACGATCAGCTGGTTCAGCTCGGCCAACCGCCGCGTTTCCGCCAGGCTGAGGGCTTGCTCGAGCCGGAACGAATGGACGCCCAGGCGATAGAGCGACAAACAGGCGCACACGACGATGACCGCGGTCCCGGCCATCACGATGCTCCAGCCGCGGATCGAGGTGCCCTGTGCCGCCCGAATTTTTCCTTCGAACATGCCGTATTCCAGACCCGTGCGGTAGTAACCCACTACGTTGCCTTCGGACATGATCGGTATTTGGATATCGAGGATGCGTTTGCCGTCGGTCTGTGGGCTGCGCTCGAGCAAATGCACGCCGGGACCGTAATCTGCGACCTGAACCGCGTCGCGCAGTTTCGGTAGCAGCAGGGCCGACTTGCGTCCCTTGGGCGTGGAGGCCTCGGCGCGAGCCTGGTTGGACGAAACCGGATCCTTCTTCACTTCCGCTCCGCCGCTGGCCGCGTCGCGGGAGTCGGTCGCCTCTTGGCCGGCGATATGCCCGCCGATGCCCAGCGAACTGCTGTGGGCTAGCGTCACGTCGTCCAGGCTGACGACCGCGCTGTACAGCCTGGCTGGCTCACCCAGAATCGTGCGCCGCCAATAGTCCTCCAGCCACGAATTGTCTGGATCGGACAGGAAATCCATCAGCGTAAAATCGCGCGACAACGAATTCGAAATGCGAGTTACCGTCCGCTCCTCGTGGGAGCGGATCTGGGCGATCTCGGCACTGGTGACCGACGCGCGCACCGAGCGCAAGTCGCGATACATGCCCCAACAACCGATCAGCAGCACCAGCGCCAGGGCGCTGGTGATCATCACGACCGGGGCAAAGCGTATCGATTGCTTGGAGAGCCAGGGCTTTAAGAGCATGATCCGTCCGTTTTATCCTAGTGCAGTTTGCAATGCACTACGACATTTTGTCGTGCTCCGCGACCGGCTATCAGCCCTGGCAAACCGGTCCGGAAAAGCACGCGTTATGGGTTACTGCGATTTGCAGCGGTCAATGCATTTAGTTTACCGTGGAGAGCCGGGTTGCGAAGCCGGGCAAAATATCCACTGCGTGGGCAGATGACCTGCTGGAATCAATATTCTAACCGTCGCGGCGGCTGGGGAGGGCTCGGACTGGCAGCCACGGCACCTGGCCGGGTTTCTATACTGGGAAGCGTGAAGAAGCGGGGTACTCGAATGCTGCAGTGCGTGGAGGCTGGGGCCGTGGACAGCCAGCCAATGCCTCCGGCTCGGCCGCCGACAGCCGCTGGGAATTTTTAAAAGGGGGAGACTGCGTTATGTTGAGAATTCAGAGGC
>JBQCJB010000727.1:0-2789 GCA_051953155.1 Aureliella sp.
GCTCGAAGTCCTCCAGCGTCTCAGCTGACGGAGAATGTAAGCCGCGGCCGCCATCGTGTTTTCTGTCACGAAAAACACCGGGACGAGCTCGAGGTACAGGCACGCCGCCAGGCTCACTCTGAGAATGCTTAGGGCTCTTGCGTCGAGACGCATTTCGATCGACGCGATCCAGCTCGTAAAGGCAAGTGCCGCTCCCAAGGGGACCGCGATTAAGGTTGTTGCGATAAACCAAAATGCGATATCGAACGCAAATCGCCGAAGGTCATGCAGGGCACAGAGGCGGACGACCATCGCAGTGATAAGGACGGACGAGCAGGCGATATAGAGGCAGTACACCGTTAAAGGAAACAGCGCAGAAGACTGCCGCTCGTGACAGCCTAACTGAATCGCCAAAACGGGAATTGCGAGGCAAAACGCCGATATCGGTAGTTGCCACAGTCGTCCGAAGGCTATGTCTTCAGCCATCCGCACTTCCACCTCTCTGCTGCTCGCATCCGGCGAAGCCGCCGACGTTTCAACCGCTTGGTTCATCATGCTGAACGGTTCCAGCTACAAGTTCCTGGCGTGCGTCTCTACCCCAACCAGCGGTTAACGTCCCCAAGCGAATCTGTGTCGCCAAGCTTCGCCGGCTGTCCAACAAGTGCCATCGCGGTAGTTGGTATCGTAACACCGAACGACGTCCTCAGCTAGTTTCGGCGGCCATTGGCAGTCTGGTGGCGAGGCCACCGTTTCGTCTTTTTCTTAATCGGGAATTGCCTTGTGACGCCGTGCAACGTTCAGATGTCCTCGCCACCCCCGCCAGCGACCACTTGCGCGTGATTCAAAATAGCCACTAGCGACACGCCTCCCAAAATGTTGCCCAGTAAGGTCGGCACAATGTAGCCGCCCAGCACAGCAAGCCACGCTTGCTGCCCCATCGCCGCCACTGTAAATGTTTCCACCGCTCCCGCAATAATGTGGCTGAAATGCCCCAGTCCGACGAGGTAAGTGATAAAGATAATTACCCACACCCTTGCCGATTCGGCAAAGGGCAGCAACCAAACCATCAGCGCGATCAGCCAGCCTGCAAAGATGCCTCGCAACAGCGTAGTCCCAAAGCCGTGTTCCATAGCCTTGGTTCCTATCTCGGCGAAGGCTTCACGAACCTGTGCATCGAAAGCATTCGTTCGAGCTGCCACGAAAGCGATGATGAGTGCTCCCAAAAGGTTGGCGACCAGCACGAGCCCCCACAGCCGGAGAACGTTGCTGAATGTGCCAACGGCTTTTTGCTGCAGGAGAGGTAGGATGGGTGTCAGCGTGTTCTCCGTAAACAATTGCTGCCGGCCGAGGATGACGATCAGGAATCCTGCGCTGTACCCGAACTTCGTTACCAGGGGACGCCAGTAAACATCGGGCAAATAGGCGTGTAGCAACCCTTCGCCGATCATCGAGAATCCCATCGATAGACCCGCCGCCAGGCCAGACCAGAAGATCGCCGCCGAAGGCCGCGACAATTCCTCTTCACCTTCTTTCAAGATCGCTTTGTAAACGATCTTCCCACTCGGCGCGCTGCGCCGTTCCGCATCCTCTTGCTCCGCCTCGTTGGGCTCCTTCACCAGGGTCTCCTTAGTCTTGTAACCCGACGCATCAGCGAGGGACGAACTCGCCGCTGAAGCCGCTTTTGTACCGGATTTTCGGCGACTCTCGAAGACGCTGAGCAAGGCCGTGCTTGTCGGCACTGCATCCCTCGCTGACGCGTCGGATTACAAACCATTGCTTTACTCGGAAATACTTGTGAGCACCTGCTTAGTTCGTCGACGCTAACGCAGCTCTGATTTTTATTCTGTCGATACATACGTATTTGTTACTGCGCCATTCTTCACGAGTTGTATCTCGTCGACCCCGAATCGCTTCAAACGCTTCAAGATCGCATCGCTACGCGCGAGCGCTTCGTCCAGCGGGTACGTGACACCTGCTATTTCTACTCGGCCGGATGGCAGTTCATTGAACTCGAAATAGGCTGTTCGGGGAACTGCCGGCCAAAACAGATTGAGAGCCCCTCGCTCCCATTGCAACCTGATGCCTTCCGACCGCAAACTGTCGCTCTCCTGAACAATTGCAGCACGACGTTGTCGAGCGTATGCCATGAACAGTCCCGTACAGGTAACGAGCAGCAGCAGCGCCGATAGGCTGAATCGGAAGGATTGCGGTTTGCTCATGACGAACACGGTTCCTATTCAATCAATGAATTTCAGCCGATCACCCGGTCG
The DNA here is from genome assembly GCA_051953155.1 of Aureliella sp. Lineage (GTDB taxonomy): Bacteria > Planctomycetota > Planctomycetia > Pirellulales > Pirellulaceae > Aureliella. The sequence continues at coordinate 2,250 of JBQCJB010000727.1, forward strand.
CCGCGAGCAATCTCTTTATTGTCAATACGCCCGGGTCGACGACTCGAGCGAATCGGTTTGTTCCCAAACTCAGGTGTCACCTCCCTTCCAAGATGTAATCGAGCGAAGGCTGGCCTCACCGTACAAACGGTTCAGACGCCAACTTCACATTTAGCCCGGCCGGTAACTGTGGTGAATGCGTTCGTGATACACTTCGAGAGGAACCGGAAACCCGGCTATTTGTGCCGATCCAGCCATTGCCGCGCTTGTTCACGATACTTGCTTTCTCGGTGCATCCACAAGTCGGTATGCGGGTGAATGACCTTACCGTCCGGGATCTTGAACATCTTCGCTACCGGTGGTCGTAGAAACGTGAACTCCGCCAAGTCCGGATGTTCGCGCAGGAAATCGTTCCCATCACCACACGCTAAGACCGGACGCCCTTTCAGGCGTGCCAGGCGAACGAGCGCCGACTTGCGATCACTCTCGGGGTAGCTCCACGTCTTAGCTCCATCGAAATGATCATGAGTAATCACTCCCTTCCAAAAGGCCGCAATCTCA
>JBQCJB010000728.1:0-5302 GCA_051953155.1 Aureliella sp.
TGATTTTGCAGGTGGCGGCGCGTGTACTCGGGAATGAGCACCTCGTATTCCATCGGTGGCACGCTGAGCGTCGCCGATTCTTCTTCCAAACTGACTAACTGACCAGTTATCTTGGTGATCATCCGGACTTCCGAGTCTTGAGGCGTAGGGCTTCGATCTGTTCTGAAATATTTAGGCGTTGTCGGGTCGCCAAGCCCGGTGGCAAACGCATAGCTTGTACGTGGCACAGGGCGATCGCCAAGGCGTCGGCCACGTCGGGCGGATCGAGAGGCGTCGACAAACCTAATTGTTGCTGGACAGCCGCTTGGATCTGCGACTTGGGGGCCCGTCCGTTGCCCGTCAGCAGCTTTTTGACCTTGGTTGGTTCATACGAGGTGACTGGGACACTTGCCAAAGCAGCGGCCAGGCAAATCGTGCCGCGCGCGTGTCCCATCAGGATCGCCGTCCGCGGCCGCTCGTAGTGCGAGTACAGTTGCTCCATGGCGAAGCACTGCGGCGTGTGCTGGCCGAGAATTTCGCTGATGCCCTCGAACAGTTCTTTCAGCCGCGACTCAATCGGTGCTTCGCGACGCGTGCGGACGATGCCCGCATCGATTAACTGCACGCGCTGCCCGACCACCCGGAGCACTCCGTAGCCGGTCGTACCCAGCGCGGGATCGATTCCTAGAACTGTTACTGCTGTCTGCACGCGTGCACCATCCCTGTGACAAGCGACTGTCTGTCCTGCGCCCGCCGCGCACCCTCACGGCGCGGCCAAGTCGTCCAAATACCTGGCCGTTCCCTCGATGGCTTCCCAGGAAATCGTATGCGGACCGGCGAACTGAAGGAATTCGACTTTGCAACCGCTGTCGGCCAGCGCGTCGCGCAGCCACAGCCCGGTCTGAAGTGGCAATATCGGGTCCATCTCACCGTGGCTTTGCAAAATCTTGGTCTCGGCGAGCTTCGGCATCGCCGGGCGCCATTGGCGCTCGCGGATCAAGCAGCATGAAAAGAGGGACATCGCGCCGGGCGTTTCGTCCAAGCCGCAGCAAGCGCACTCCATGGCCACCATCGCGCCTTGCGAAAACCCGCCCAGCAGCAGTTGCCGGCCGCTCAAGCCGGTGCGCTCCAAGGCGTCTTCGATCACGGCGACCAGGGCAGCGCGGGCTTGATCGATTCCCGGCGGGCTCTCCTCGCGGATCGCTTCGTACTGTCCCATCTCCATCATCGCGATCAACCGCTGGATGCTCAGCCTCCACCAGGCCCGGCCGTCGGGCAAGCCTTCGTCGGCCAACGACAGCAGCGCCGAAGGGAAGATCAACTCGACCGGTTCGCCGCCCGTGCGCGCCTGCAAGAGATCGGGCGCCAGCCCCAGCAGGTCGTCGCCGGGTGCTCCGAAGCCATGGCAAAGAATGCCGACCGCTCGCGGCGGTTCGTCGGTGCGGACAATCGCGCATTCCAAATCGCCAATGGTCGCCCGGTGCGTTCGATATCGCAGCTTTGTCAAAACGGATTCCCTTTAACCTATCGACCCACGCAAGCGGCCTGCGGCCCGACACGGTCACCGCAGTCGCATATTAAGCTGGTTGGCATACTAGCATACCTATCCTGGGGTTTGACCGCTGCGCCAACCGGCGGCCAGCGCGGCGGGGCGGGCAGGTCGATCGAAAGCGCCCCGCAAGCGCGGATCGATCGCTAGCAAAACGGAAAATGGCCGCAAAGTTTGCGCAGCATCTTGGGCGAGCGCGTGGTAGCGAATGTACCGAGTTTTCCTTCAACTCCTTCTTTCCAGCGAGCCGATTGATCACAGCGAGCCTCGGGGCCACCCGCTGCCCCACTGACCCAATTCAAATCCCGGGAGGGAATCCTGATTATGTTTCGCAAGACCATGCTCTGCCTGCTCAGCACGGCAGCCCTCATCGGCGCCGCGGCGACCACCGGTTTTGCCGCCGACAACATCAACGGAAACTGTGGCGCGCCGGGGGCTGGGGCATGTCCGCCTTATGCCAGTCCCTATTACGGCGCTGCCGCTGCCGGCAACGCCTTCGGTCAAACGTGGGGAGGAGCTGCCGGATCGCGCGACTGCAACCGCTTCTACCACTATCCCTACGTGTACTATCCGCAAAACTTCTACGGCAGCGAATACTACCGCAGCAGCGATAGCATGTACTACCGCTACCCGACCGAGATGCAGATTCCGGTCTACAACCGCGGCTGGCACAATTACTATCCCAGCCAACGCCGGTACCACTGGGGCCATCACTTCCTGACCGACGTGTTCTAGCCCGCGGCTAGCGCACGACGTCTCCCCCCGCCCCGCTTCGCGCCGCTTCGGCGCGACGAGGGCTGGGGATGAGGTGCTGCCGGGTCACCCGGCACCGCGCAACGAGCCGCAGGAAGAATCGGCGCAAGGAAAACCAAGCGTTATTCGAAGCTAGATGATCAGCGCCCTCGCTACGCGTTCGGTTTACGAAGCAGGGGGCAGACTGCAGGGCCAACCGCTGCGTTTCACTGTGCGAGCCGAGACAGGACGAGACAGCCGAGACGGCTGTCCTACTTGTTAGCTGTAGTGCACTTTGCGCAGAAAGAAGCCGCCGACGGCGAGTAGGGCGAGATTGCCTAGCCAGACGCTGTAGGGAGGCCAGCCGCCGTCTTTGGCTTGTTCGAGCCCCAGCGCGAACAGCGGATAGTAAATGAGCAGAATCGGCAAAAAGGCAACGCCGAAGCTCGACCAGTAGTCGGCCGTGCGGCACCAGATCGCGAGCGGCACGCCCAGCCATACGAAGCAGAAGCAACTAAAACCGCTGGCCCAGCGACGCCACGGCTCGGTGTGCAGACGAGCCAAACGCTCGCGTCCATAGTAAAGGTTGCTGTGCGCCTCGTGGATCGGCGGAGCATTCAGCCAATCGTAGCGGCCGCAGGTCAGGCCCAAGACCGTGCGCGCGGCCAGCATCTCTTCATTGCGACGAATCGACTCCCGCTGCGTATGGACTTCGTCGGCGATTTGACGCAGCGCGATCTCCGATGGCTTTCCCGCCACTTGGCCATGGCGCGCCGCCTGGCCAAGAGGGATGTCGTATTCGATGCTCGGCAGGCTGCCACCGGCGCTATCGCCCACGCTGAAGATCGGCTCGTCCAGCCGCACCTTCAGCGTTTCTTTTTCGGCGTTGAAGCTCAATTCTCCCGAGCGCGCCGAGATGATGACTTGGCCGCTCTCGCCGCTCTGGATCGTAATCTCGGGGCGCACCAGCTCGCGGCCGTTGACCGAGTCGACATAAATTGAAAAGCCGCTGTCGGAACTGTACGACCCGGTCTTGCGCAGCGTGTGGTATGCGACCTCTTCGATGTGATGCATGACCACCCGTTGCATCCCCGGGCGGCCCCACGAAACGGCCAGGTCCATCATCCACACCGCCAGCGGGCTAAATAAAAATCCCAGAATCAACGTGGGCGAGATCACGCGCATCGGCGAGACGCCAGCCGCCTTGACTGCCAGTATCTCGTTGTCGGCTGCCACGCGGCCGTAGACGCTGCACACAGCAAACAGCAGTGTTGCCGGCAGCGCATACTGCAACGAAATTGGCAAGATGTAAGGGATCAAGCCGATGATCGCCAACGGGCTCAACCGTTCGTTGATCAGTTGCTGCACGACACCGACCAACATGATCAGCAACGTAAAGGCGGTCAGCGCAACGACGAAGAGCTTGGTGATTTCCCACAGGATGTAGATCGTAAAACGGCGCATCATAGTGGGGAGAAGTCTAGCACGTCGCCCGCCGGCGAGACCATGCCGATTCGCACCGCTGCTGCCACACGCGTGCTCTTAGAGATCGATGGCCGAATCGCTAGCACCGTCGTTGCGCTGTTTGCGAATCTGCTGCATCAAATCGATGATGACCTGCGATTGCAAGCGCACCGCGCTGGCGAAGTCTTTGGCATCGGCCGCTGCGCGGGCTTGGCGGAACATTTTCTCGGCCCCGGGCCAGTCGATTTTCCAGCGACGTTCCTCGGCCGCTTCGCGGAGCGCCTTCATCGTGCCGGCCAGATGTTCGAACAGCTGCAGCGAGGCCGCCGCTTTGAAATGCCGATAGGGTCCTTTGCCATAGCGCAAGTTGCCGTCTTCGGCAGGTCCGCGGCTCTGCAAGACTTGGACAAAGCCGGTTCCCAAGGCGATCAGTCCCAGAACGCCAGCGACGACTGCCAGGGCGGGTGCCCAAAGCGCCAGCATCAAAGCGGCCAATAGGCAGACGCCGGTCACGACGGCCAGTGCGGTCGAGAATCGGCTCATATCCAGCGGCTGGCGGCGCGAGAACGTGGCTCGCTTGTCGCGCGTCGCAATCCGCGGATCGACGACTTCGACGACGATGGCGGTGATATTGTCGGGACCGCCTCGGAGGTTCGATAGATCGACGAAGATCTGCGCGGCCTTGTCCGGCGGCAAGACGCGCAGAAAAGCCCCAATCTCCTCGTCGGTAATCTGGCCGCTCAGACCGTCCGAACAGAGCAGGAACCGGTCGCCGACGGTGACTGGAAAGGGCCCTTCCAGGTCGACTTGCACGCTTGAGTTCGGGCCGAGCGAGCGCGTGATGACATTTTTGGGAATGACACCGCTACGGGCCGTCTCATCGGTCACTTCGCCGGCCGCTTGCATCTCCCAGACCAACGAGTGGTCGAAAGTAAGCTGGTAGAGCTGATCTCCATGCAGCTGGTAAACGCGGCTGTCGCCGACGTGTCCCAGCACGGCGCCCTCGGGCAGCAGCGTCAACAGGCTAGCGGTCGTGCCCATCGAGCGAAACTCGATGTTGGCTTGCCCGCGGCGAAAGATCTCGGCATTGGCCTCGGTCAGCGCTTTGCGCAGCGCGTCGACCGGCAGTGCGTTTTGTTGCTTGATGTATTGATGCGGGATGAGATCAGCCGCCAATCGCGAGGCCATTTCGCCCGCCGCATGGGCTCCCATCCCGTCGGCCACGAGAAACAAATGGCCGTGCTTTTCCCAGCCGGTGGCCGATTCCGCCAAGACGACGCAGGCGGAATCCTGGTTGACAGCCCGGCGCATACCGATATCCGAGATCACCGCATGCTGGACGGTGTTCTTCCATTCGGTCTTCGAGGGTGGTGACGTCGAGTTGCTGACAGACAAGTTGGTGGTTTACCAAGGTCCTTCAACCTGAGGGGAAGAACCATGCGGGGAAAAGAAATAAGCGAAGACATCCACAAACAGAAAGTTTAGCCATCTGCGGCACAGCGTGCCATAGAGCGATCCAGCCCCAAGCCCGCAAAAAGTAGGACAGCCGTCCCAGTAGGACAGCCGTCTCGGCTGTCA
>JBQCJB010000729.1:0-4095 GCA_051953155.1 Aureliella sp.
GCACAGCTTGCGCATCGCGTCGAAGCTCCCCAGGCGTTGACTCAGTTCGAGCATGCTGGGCGCGATTCCCATCAAACGGGCATCGGGGGACAAGCGGCGGGCGAATTCCTGCAAGGCGGCTTCGTTGCGTCCGACGAGCGACAGCAGGTCGATCAGGACCTCGATAGCGATGTTGCCGAATTGACGACGATCGACCGAGTCGGCCTTTTGAGTGAAGTAGCGAATGCCCGCGTCGACCTGGTCGCCCAGCAGCGCTCGAAAGAAAGCGGCCGAGGCGGGATAGAGATCCAGAAACGGCTCTTCGCCGGGATATTGAAATTGCGGATGCAAATGCTTGCCGTACTGCGTTAGGTCCAAAACCATTTCCAAGTGCGGGCGGTCATCGAGCACTCTGGCGAAACGCACGGTCGACGCCAGGTGGGTCGTATCGAGATGATACGTGCCGTCGCGGAGCAAGGTCGGTCGCTCCGCCAATAGTTCGGTCAAGCTCGCACCCTTTGGCTCGGCGTGCTCGCGCTGCGCGATATCGCGGCGCAGGTTTTCCAGCAATTCCGCGTGCACGTGTTCGACCAGCAAGGCTGCGGCCGCTTGTTGGTCGCGGCGTGGGCGGGCAGCGATCGCCGTTTCGAAGAGCGTAATGCTGTTGCAGGTTCCCAGACGCTGCAGGGCCAATCGGTAACCAGCCGCGACATCGACTCCTTCGTGAACCAGGATCTCCAGCAGCGCGTCGACGTTCTCGTCGTCGGGCTCGATCCGCGCCAAGGCGGCTGCGGCCGCTTCGCGATCGCCGACCGGACGCATGTACATCCAGCCCTCGCGAACCTTGCCTTCGTTGAGCAAGCCTTCGCCGACGCGGCGGCAGGCATCGATCAGCGCGCGTTCGATTTTGAGCTCGGTCTCTTCGTCCAGCCGCTCATCGCGATCGGTTTGCGTCGGCACCAGGCCCAGCTCCAGCCGCGCCCGCATTTTGAGAGCTTCGAACAGCTCGTGGAATCGTTTCTCGCTCTCCAGATATTCGATCAAGCGGTCGACAGCGGCGATCGGTCCGCCGGCCTGCTGGGCATCCGCTAATTGGCGGTACATTTCCTCGGCTTGCGTCATGGACATTTCAAAGGCTGGAGGGTGGGAGAAACCGGCGAGAGCCCCCTGGCAAGAACGGCTTGAAAAGGGGACAACAGCAACCATGATTGGATTTTTTCTCAGTATACCCCGCCTGTGCGAGAAAGACGACTCGACGTCATGACCGATGCTGCACCCTCCCTGGAAGGCCTGCGCGTGGCCGCTTTGGAAAGCCGCCGTCGCGATGACATGGAGCGCATGATCGAGCGTTTCGGTGGCCAGCCCTTCGTGTCACCGTCGATGCGCGAAGTTCCGCTCGCCGAGAACCGGCCAGCGATCGAGTTCGCCTACCGCGTCATCACGGGCGAATTCCAGACGGTCATCTTCCTGACCGGTGTCGGCTTCAAGCACTTGCTGGCCGCGATCGAGAAGAGCGTCGACCGCCAGCGCTTCCTCGACGCGCTCTCCGACATCACCACCATCGTTCGCGGTCCCAAGGCTGGTGCGGCGATGAAGGAAGTGGGACTGACGCCGACGATCCGCGTTCCCGAACCGAACACCTGGCGCGAACTGCTCAAGACGCTCGACGAGCACGGCGGTGTGGCCAATCAGAAGATCGGCATCCAAGAATATGGCAAGTCGAACACGAGCCTGATCGCCGGCCTGGAAGCGCGGGGAGCGCAGGTCGTCAATGTGCGCGTCTATCAGTGGGAACTGCCCGAGGACACCGGCCCGCTGGAAGAGAACATTCGCGCGATCGCAGCCGGCCAGCGCGACGTCCTGCTGCTGACCAGCGCCCATCAGGTGGCCAACCTGTTGCGACTGGCCGCCGATTTGGGGCTCGAGGACGAATTGCGGTCGGGCTTGCGCAAGATGATCGTCGCCTCGATCGGGCCGACGACCAGCGAGATGCTGCACCAGAACGATTTGCCGGTGGATCTCGAACCGCAGCATCCGAAGATGGGGCACCTGGTTCAGGAGACTGCCGAGCGCGCCCGCAGTTTGCTCGGAGGCCGCGCGGCCCGCAATGTGGTCGTGCGCGAGAGCGGCACGCCGCCGCTGGACCGCGATGCTCCCTGGTACGACGGACCGTTCATGCGGGCCTGCCGCCGCGAGGCCTCCGCGGTGACGCCTGTGTGGCTGATGCGCCAAGCGGGCCGCTACATGGCAGAGTACCGGCAAGTCCGCGAGAAAGTCGGCTTTCTCGACCTGTGCAAGAACTCGGCGCTGTGCGCCGAAGTCATGGTCACCGCCGTCGAAAAATTGAGAGTCGACGCCGCCATCATCTTCTCCGACTTGCTACCGATCCTCGAACCGATGGGCATGCAGTTGGAATTCGCCAAGGGGGACGGACCGGTCATCCACAACCCGCTCCGCGAGGCTCGCGATGTCGAACGCGTCGTCGAACTGGACAATGGCAACCTCGCAGCCCTCGACTTCGTCATGCAAACGGTCAAGCTGACCCGCGCCGCCATCGCTCCGAACATTCCCGTCATCGGTTTTGCCGGTTCGCCGTTCACGTTGGCCAGCTACATGATCGAGGGTGGCTCCAGCCGCAACTACCACCACACCAAATCGCTGATGTACCGCGAGCCGCAGGCGTGGAAGGAACTGATGCGTAAGCTTTCGCGCAGCGTGTCTCGGTACTTGAACGCTCAGATTGCGGCCGGTGCCCAGTGCGTCCAACTGTTCGACTCCTGGGCCGGTTGCCTTTCCGTTCGCGACTACCAGCGCTACGTGCTGCCGCATATGCAGTTGATCATCGACAGCATCATTCCCGACGTGCCGGTGATCAATTTTGCGACCGGCAACCCTGCCCTGCTGCCGCTGATGCGCGGCGACGCGCGTACGGTCGTCGGTATCGATTGGCGCATCGGCTTGGACCAGGCCTGGAACACCGTGGGCTACGATCGCGCGGTCCAAGGCAATCTCGATCCGGTCGCCTTGTTGGCCGAAGGTGAGACCCTGCGCGAGATGGTCGGAGAGGTCCTCGAAGCCGCCGGCAATCGTGCGGGACACATCTTCAATCTCGGGCACGGAATTCTGCCGATGACGCCGGTCGACAACGCTGTCGCTCTAGTCGACATGGTCCACGAAATGAGCCAGCGCTAAGTCGATCCTCGGGATCTCACTCAGGTCAGCTGCTGGACTTGCTGCTGGGCGATTCGGAGCACCTCTTCGTCGTCGAGCAGGTCCAGCGGCGTATAGTTCGGATGCCGCGAGGGTTTGTAGGGATCGTTGTGCCGCGTGTTGTAGCAGCAGATCAATGCCCAGCGCGGATCGGGACTGGTATTCTGGTCCGAGCGGTGCAACAGGTTGCCGTGAAAGAAGAGCCCATCGCCGGGTTCCATCTCGACATGCACGACCGGCAGCCGCTCGAGCACAGCCGCCACTCGCTCGGCGTCGGCGCCGGTCTGCCCGCCAACCTTGCCGTGATCGAGCCGCCCCAGCCGCTGCGACTGAGGAATGACTTGCAGGCATCCGTTGGCTCGCGTGGCGCGATCGACGGCGATGAAGCAGCTGCCCATCGTCGGGTACAGGCATCCGAAGTTGTACCAGTACCCGTAATCCTGATGCCATTCCCAAGCGCCGCCGACGAAGGGTTCCTTGAGCATCATCTTGTGGTGGTAGTGGTAGACCTCGTCCTTTAGAAAGGCCGACATGCTTTCGGCAACGCGGCGCGAACGGACGATGGCTGCATAGACGTGATCGTCCAGTTCGTTGGCCAAGGCCAGCGTGGTCGCGCCGCCGGCTGCGTCCTGTCGCGTGGTCGCCCGGGCGCGCATCTGCTGGTCGGCCCGCGCGACCTGGCTGACCAGACGCATCTCTTCCGGACTGAACAGGGCGGGAATCAGGATGTAACCCTGGTCGTCAAAATGTTCCAGGTCGGAAATGCTCGGTCGGTAGTAAGCCATCATTTCAATTGCGCGAAAGAGACAGTGGATGAACGATGAGGCCGGCTGCTTTTCGCTACTGGCGCCCAAGGGGCTCGCGACTTGCAGCGGCTGGGGCGTGTTCCGGATCGGCCGGTTGATG
>JBQCJB010000730.1:0-4843 GCA_051953155.1 Aureliella sp.
CGCTTATTTCGTGACCGTGCAGTTCCTGGGCGACGTCGATCAAGCCACCATCGACGCTCAGGCCGAGCGTCTGCCCTCTTGGTTGAGCGCCGGCGACCGCGTTGCCTGGCTAGGTGGGACGCTGGTCGAGCGGGCCGCGACGACCGGAGCTTTGGAAAGCGAAGTCATGTTGCGGGCTCCGCTGGCCGGACTGTCGTTCGTCAATCTCGGTTGGAGCGGCGACGATTTCAGCGGCCGCGCCCGCGCCGTGTTTGGTTCGGCCGAAGATGGCCGTGCGCGGCGACTGAGCGATCTGAGGCGTTCGGGAGCCAGCCTGGTCGTCATCGCGTACGGCATGAGTGAGTTGCTGGATCCAAACCTCAATGCCTCGCGCATCGCGTCGTACGAGCGCGAGCTGCGAGAATTGGTTTCCGCGATCCGCTCTGAACGGCGACGGGCCGTGCTGTGCCTGCCGCCGCAACTGGCCGACGATGCGGAACGAACCGAGGCGCAACCGGTCGTCGCCGACACGATCGCCGCTTACCGCCAGCGCTTCGGGCCACTGGTCGAAATGCTCCAGCGCGTTGCCAGCGAAGAAAAACTGCCGCTGATCCAGTTGCCCGAAATTCGAAGCAGCATGCTGGCCTCGGGCACGTACCTGAGCGCCGCTGCGTACCGCCTCTGGGCGACGAGCGCCGCCGATGCGATGTTCGCAACCGCGGCCGCGCCGAGCGTGGCCTCGCGACGCGGCGAACGGCAACTGACCGATTTGGCGATCGAAGGCGCGCGGCTGTTCTTCGATATGGTTCGCCCGCAAAACGAAACGTATCTGCTGCTCTTTCGCAAGCACGAACAGGGCAACAACGCGGTTGAGATCAACCAGCACCGCCCGCTGATCGCCGACAAACAACTGGAACTGATCCAAGCCGCTGCCCAAACAGCGCAGTAGGATAGCCGTCTCGGCTGTCATCGCGCATTGCACGATATTCCAGTGCGGCTTGCGCAACGCTTTGTGGTGCTGCTGCCCCTCACCCCCCAGCCCCCTCTCCCCGAAGCGGGGCGAGGGGGAGACCGAGTTCCACTAGCGCCCGCGCTGCCCACGTTTTCATAACCCGAACGCGTCAGCGAGGGCGATGATCTCAGTGGTCGCGAGCTGCGATGAGTACCCTTTGCACCATCACTTGGTCTATTTCAGTGGCGGCTTGCCGAGCGCGAGGCGGCGGGTGTTGAGGGCGGCTAGGGCAGGGGGGTGGTCGCGGAGCAGGGCGACCAATTGCGAAGTCGAGACTGCGAGAAACTGGGCAGCCGCGCTCGGCGCGTAAGCATGCTGCTCGAGCGCGTCGAGTGCTTCGGCGATGAGGCTGGGAAAGTCGCGATGCTCGGCGGATACCGCCATACGCGTCCCTTGTCGCCGCGAATTCCATAACGGGCTCGGCTCGGCGGCTGGCGACTCGCTGCGCAGTTGCACCGCCAGTCGCAAGCGCAAGCGAAAGAGTGCCGCTCGCCGATTCTCGGCCTGGCTCCGCTTTTCGGCAGCTTCGGCAGAAATGCCGCTAGCCACATGCTGCACGACGACAGCCGTTTCGACTTTATTGCGATGCTGACCGCCTGGTCCACTACGGCGTGCGAAGCGAATTTCGCACGCCGCCTCCAGGTCAGCGTCCTCGAGCGTGGCTGGGTGCCGAGAGGCTTGGCTCACGCCTCCATCGGCCCCTGCACGCCGCCCGTCATCTTTTCGCCATCCATGTGCACGGGCTTGTAGCCGCCGATCGATCGGAAATACACGATCAAGATGAGGTAACAAACCGCCATGACCGCTGGCACGGCGGCTGTCAGTTTCAGGGCCATGCGACTGCCATGTAGCGTTGCTTTTTCAACCGGCTCTTTATCGGCCTGAGCGTACTGGCTGGCGCTACTCCACCAGGCGTTCAGATCCTGCAGGTTCTTATCCTCGCGCTTGGTCGATTCGAGAATCTCCATTTCCGACGCAAGTTTCTTGCCATCGTCGTCCAAAACTGAGACCTTCGCACCGTTGAGACCATTGGTGGTGAAGATCAGGAAGTGGTTTTCCTTGTCCGCCTTGTAGCGCTCGTAGGCTTCGGGCGAGGCGGTTTGCAGTTGCTCCGACGCAAACTTGTCTTGTTTGAAGCCGATGCCCGGCGTCCCCAGCAGACCGGCCGACAACATGCCGATGCCGCCGACGGCGCCTAACGTCACCGCGCCGCCGCGCGGGAATCTTTCGGAGACAACGGCCAGCATCGTCGGCCAGAAGAACGTTTTGCCGACGCCATAGATCGTCAGCGCCAAGATGGCGGCCATGGTCGTTTCCACGCCACCCAAGGTGAACAGACCGATGGTCGCGAGAATCGCACTGGTCAACAACAGACCCAAAGGGGAGATCTGATGAACGATCGGACCCGCCATGAAACGCAGCGTAAACATCAACGCAGACGTGTACACGAACAACCAACGCCCAGTCGACTCGTCGAGAATCGAACCGGTGATCCGCGAGATCCAGCTATCGGTGCCCAGTTCGACATAGCCAACCAGTGCGTGGATGAACAATAGGAACAGCAACAGTGGCGAAGCAAACTCCACCAGCATCTGTCCGACCGTAATGCCCTGTGCGCTGGCTTCGCTCTGGGGCATGCGTTGGCCAAAGATCATCAGGCCGTACAGGATCACCGGTACCAGGAACAGGCTGATCTGAATCTGCCACGATACGTGGTTCGCCATAAAGATCGAAGCCACGCCTCCGATGATCAGACCGGCGGGCCAGCCGGCATGCAGGATGTTCAGGTAATGCGTCTTGTTGTTTGGGAACAGAGTCGCGACCAGCGGGTTAACCACCGCTTCGCACACGCCGTTGCCGATGGCGAACATGAACATACCGATGAACAAACACCAGAAAGCAGCATCCTTACCGGCCGCTTCGAAAACCATTGGGGCGGCCAGGGTCACGACGGCCGAGAGGAAATGCATGATGAACGCCAGGATCATCAGCGTGCCATAGCCGACGCGCTCGGCAATGAAGCTGGACAAGATAATGATGATGCCGAAGCCAACCAGACCACCGCCGGTGATCCCGCCCAGTTCCGTTTGCGTGAACCCGAACGCCTTCGACCATTCCTCGAGAACGCTCGCACCGCGGACAGAAAAACCCACGCCGGCTGCCAAGATGGCCATGAAGCCAGCCCATAACAGGCGATAGGCATTCGGAGCCAGCAAATACGGAGTCCCCGGTTGAGGGCTTCGAGTCATTTCGCTCATGTTTAGATTCCAACGCGAGGGTGAATAGAAAGGCGGGCAGCGCTAGCATTTCAAGGCAGCTAGCGTAACCAGCAACGCTCGAGAGTTCAACGCTCAGCTACGGTAATGGCCCTGAAAATCGCGATACGGCTAATGCAGGCATTGTCGGTCGGCTTTGATGCCGGTGGCATGGACTGAAGCGAAAGCGTAAAGAATCCAAAAACGACCTTCGATTTTGGCAATTTGTACCGATTGCCAAAAGTTTGCAGCCCGACGCGTCGATACCCATAGTGTTGATCGGTGTTGGCGGACACACTGCAGCTTGGCGTGCCAGGCTGCGGGTCAACAAAGGGGGGTTCACAATCAAGCAACTGTCGCAGCGCGCAGGCTCTTAGCCGTCCAGGCCGCGATCCTTGGAGGATCACGCCACGGGCGGAAAGAAAGGCCGGCCGCGCCGAATGACTGACTTGGCAGGGAACCGGGCTTCCATGAGTCGACCAATCGTTCGCTACGCAGCGTACCTCCAGATCGCCCTGGTGATGTTTACCGGATGCGCACCGACGCAGCCGTTCTTCATCGCCAAGGACAACACGATGGCTCACTACCTCGATCAGGCTTTGGCGATCGAATACGCCGACGTCCAAGTCGAGTCGCTGCCCGAAGCCAGCGGTGCCCATCGTCCGCTCGGACCGGCCAATGCCGAAGTCGAGTACGTCGATATGACGCTCGAAGACTGCATCTCGATGGCCCTGCAGAATTCCAAGATCCTGCGGGTGGCGACCGGTTCGAACCAGCAAACCGGCAGTGTCGCCAACTTGCTCTTGAGCGCACAGCCCGGCCAGCTGCCGAGCGTCTACGATGCGGCTCTGGTCTCTTCCTTCGCCAGCACGCAGCCCTTGCAAATCGATAACCAAGGCAACCGCGTACCTTTCCGCGGTGCGATTCGCTCCAATCAAATCGGCGGCGTCGAAGATGCCTTGAGCGAGTTCGACGCGCAGTATTCCAGCTTGCTCGGTTACAACACGACCGACCGGCCGCGCAACGTCGGTTCCAACAACGTCTTCAACCCGCAGCTGTTCCAGGCGGTCGATGCCAACTATCAATCGGCCATCTCGAAGAAACTGGCAACCGGCGGTGTGGCCACCTTGCGCTCGACCACCGTCTACTCCTACAACAACGTCGGTATCGGCGTCGGCCGCGCGGTGCCCAGCGACTACACGCAAGCCCTGGAAATGCAGGTCACGCATCCGTTGATGCGAGGTCGCGGTACGATGGTCAACCGCATTCCGGTCGTGCTGGCTCGCATCAACGAAGACATTTCGCTGCACGAGTTCGAAGCCAACATTCGTAACCTGGTCAAAGCGACCGAGGATGCTTACTGGGATCTGTACTGCGGTTACCGCCTGGTCGAATCGGCTCAGGAAGCCCTCGACACCTCGACCGAACTGTGGCGCGTGGCAGCGGCTCGGGCGCGAGCTGGTGGACCGCCGGAAGCTGAGGCCCAGGCTCGCGGTTTGTACAACACGTTCAATAATCAACTGCTGGCCGCCAAACACGGCTCGTCGGTTCCGGGCAACGACCCGCGCGGCCTGTACGGTCGCGAGCAGATCCTGCG
>JBQCJB010000731.1:0-3442 GCA_051953155.1 Aureliella sp.
GCTCTTGGGAAACAGAGCTCTTGGGAAACAGAGCTCTTGGGACACAGAGCGCTGGGGTGATGAGGGAAGATTAACAGAACCCGCCGATTCTCCAAGAGGTGGCGAAAAGGCGGGCGCGAGGAGTGGATTTGTCGGTAGGCACGCGCCGATGGGCGGCCGCTCGAGATGGCGCGAGCTGGCCGCCGTCAGTGAAAGGTCGTTGCCTTCGAACCGGTGCGGCTTAGTCGGGAATCGACGCGACTTCGCCGCCGTCGAGCGTACCGAGCGCACCCCAGACTCCGTAGCGACTTGGACCCGACGTGACCGGGGCCAGCGAGGTGTTGCCACAATCGATGCTGTCGGAGATGAATCGCACCGAGCCGTCCATGAAGTTTGCATTGACGCCGCCGGTGTGGTTGCTGCTGGCGCTGAGCACGCCGCCGTTGGAGTCGGCGTTGACGTTCGCGTCGTTAACACACGATGGCTTGTTCGGACCGAGGATCGTCGTAAAGCCGACGCGCTCGGCTTGTCCGTCGGTCCACAGAGCGCCGAAGCGTCCCTTGACCTGCACACCCGGAGCATAGAAGCGTCCCATGGCGGTGGTCAAGCAGGCACCAGGGTTGGTGTTGACGGCCGGCAGTTGAGCTGTGCCCCGGCGAATGTCATCGGTACCGGTCGAGGAACGCCACTTGAAATTGCCGCTCCAAACGCGCTCGCTCATCGCGACCGTGTTGCTGGTTCCATCGGTAATCCCGGAGAACTTGTGCACGCGCTGCGGAGCGCCGAAGACGCCGCGGATGACGGCGGTGTTCGAGTTGTGGTTGATCATCGTATCGCCCAAGCAGAACGCGTAGCTGTTCTTGCCCGTGTTGCCACCGATTACCGGCGAGTCGGAAGGACAAACCGAATTCGGGTCCTGCATGTACCATGGTGCATACGCGGTCGTGCCCAGGGTGCCGCCATACCAGGCCGCTGGACCGCCCGGAGGGAACGAAATCGCGCCGTTATCCGATTTGCCACCGCCGGCAATCTGGTTGTACCGCGCGGTTTGCTCCATATATGCCAGCAGCGGAATGAACGGGCTCAACCGGTAATAGTTGGCCATGATCCGCGATGGATCAGCCGCGATCGTGTAGGTCGTACCGCCGCGCCGCGGTGGCACAGCCTTGAAAACATCCGCGTAGTTGTGCAGCGCCAAACCATACTGCTTGAGATGGTTGGAGCACTGCATCCGCCGGGCTGCCTCGCGGGCCGCCTGAACCGCTGGCAACAACAATCCCACCAGAATCCCAATGATCGCAATGACGACCAGCAGCTCTACAAGCGTAAAGCCGCGATTGGAAGAACCACTCCTGAAACGCATTTTCCCACTCCGTACTGAAGAAATAGAAAGAAAAGCTGCCCTGGGACGGCAAAAAGACGCAAAGGACGAATCCCCAGGGCAGGTGAAACACCGGCGGAAAATTACGGCCGCGTTATATTGCAATGCGTGTGCCGCTCTGGGAAACTAGTCGGTTAGCCCCCAAGACGTAGCGAATTCTGCCCATAGGTAACCAGCTGCGGCAATTTCGTTTCCGTCATGGGGTGAAAGATGTTTTCCTTTTGTCCAGGTCGCGCCCATGTGGAAATACGTCCTTCCGCCGGTCGTGGTCGTCGCGTCGCTCTGGCTTTTGATGAGCTCGGCGACGACGATCTACCTCCACTGGATCGAGCGCTCGCACGAACGCGTGCTCGATGTCAACGTGGCCTCGATCCAAGCGGCTAATGAGTTTCAAAGAGCCCTGCGGCGCATCGAGAGGAATGTGGCCGCGAGCGATTGGAACTCGCCCGCAGAGTCAATCTGGCGTGACGATCTAACACAGCTCCAACATTGCCAACGCGAGTTGCTCAGCCTGGCCGGCGAGCAGCAAACCCGGAACAAAGCCGAAGCGCTGGTGCCTCTGATCAACCAGCTCGAACAGCGATTGCAAGCGCTCGACCGCACAGCGTCGCCAACTGCGGACGTCGGCCCAACCGGCGACGACACAGTCACCGGATTGGTCGCCGCGGTGCGACAATCCGGCGAGCAACTCTCGGCAATCAACCTAGGGATCATTCACCTCCACCCGCACTTGATTGACCAGGCGGCGGAGCATCGGCTGCGCGTCTCGCGGTTGATGCATGCCTTGCGAATCACGCTCTTGTGCACCGGACCGTTGGTCGGCGTGTGGCTCGGCTGGCAGTTGTCTTCGCGACTTCAAAAGTCGGTTGGCCGCATCGCGGTAACGCTCCGCCAGATCAACGGCCAGGAACGCGACCTCGGCAAAATCACCTTGGAGGCCGACGGCCCTCTTGCCGATGTGCAGCAGCAAGCCGAAGCCATCGTCAGCCGTTTGCAGCAGACGCACCATGAACTGGAGATGGCGCGCAGCGAAATCATCCGCTCCGAACGCTTGGCCTCGGTCGGTCAACTGGCCGCAGGCGTAGCCCACGAAATTCGCAACCCACTTACCTCCGTCAAGCTGCTCCTGCAGCACGCTGCCAGGCAGGGAGACCCAGTACCGATGAGTCATGACAAGCTCCGCTTGATTCTCGACGAGGTGGGGCGGATGGAATCGGTCGTGCAAGGACTGCTCGACCTTTCGCGAGCCCAGCCGCTCGCGCGCTCGGTGCACAAACTATCGCAGACGATTCGCCAAGCCGTGCAATTGGTCGAAGGCCGAGCCCGCGCGCAGAACGTTTCGATTGCCTTACAGCTGCTCGAGGGAGCAGAGATCGATGGCGACGCCGATCAGTTGCGACAGGTTTTTGCCAATCTGCTCATCAACGCGATCCAGGCAATGCCTGATGGAGGCGAAGTGACAGTCGCCATGTCGATCGAACCGGACAGCGTCCGCGTCGGGATTACCGATGAAGGTAGCGGCATTCCCGCGGAAGTCTTGCCACGGTTGTTCGAACCTTTCGCCACCTCCAAAGTGCGCGGAACGGGCCTCGGCCTGGCAATCTCGCGGCGCATCATCGACCAACACGCGGGAACGCTCGTCGGAGCCAATCGTTCGGAGGGTGGAGCGGTCTTTACCGTCGACCTGCCGACGGTTCGACCCGCCGTTTCCAGTCCTCGAGCAAAAGCAGTGGCCTCGTAATCAGCTTCGCGCCCCAATCCACAACTGGAGAGATCATGGAATCGCTGCTTGTCATCGACGACGAACCGAGCGTGCGGCGCGCGGTCCAGGAAGTCATGCAGACCAGTCGTCTCCGCGTGCTGACGGCCCAAAATTCGGCCCAGGCCGTGGAACTGTTCCGTCAGCAGCGGCCGTTGTTGGTGCTGCTGGATATTCGGCTGGGATTCGAATCGGGCCTGGACGTGTTTGCCCGCCTGCGCGAGCTCGATCCGGCGGCGCTGGTCGTGTTCATGACCGGCCATGGAACTTCTGATACGGCGATTGAAACGATCAAGCGGGGCGCCTTCGATTATCTCGTCAAG
>JBQCJB010000732.1:0-2085 GCA_051953155.1 Aureliella sp.
ACTGGCTGGATGTGGCTCGCTACGCCGATTCCAACGGGGGTGACTTCAACGCGACGTTCCACGATGCATGGCGTTACCGGAATTACGTCATCGACGTCTTCGATCGCGACCAGCCCTTCGATCAGTTTCTCGTCGAGCAGATCGCCGGGGACCTGTTGCCGGCCGCTAATGACCAGCAGCGCTCGCGCCAGTTGGTCGCAACAGGCTTTCTCATGCTCGGTGCCAAGATGCTCAGCGAGCGCGATAAGAGCAAGCTGGTGATGGATGTCGTCGACGAGCAACTCAGCGCCGTTGGCACCGCGTTTATGGGCATGACGCTCGGCTGCGCCCGTTGCCACGACCACAAATTCGATCCGGTCACGGCGCAGGACTACTATGCGCTGGCTGGCATTTTCAAAAGCACGCACACCCTCGAAGGCGAAATCCAAAAATATGTTTCCAACTGGATCCGCCCGGAACTGCCGATCTCACAGGAGCACCGGCAAGCGCTCGACCGGTACGAAGCGGAGACCCAGCGGCTGAAACGCAGCATAGCCGCGGTGGAGAAACAGATTAAGTCGCTCAGCGGCGGCCAAGCCGAATCGGCCGCGCTGGCCCAGGGCTTGGTCGTCGACGACAGCCAGGCGGAATTGGTCGGTGAGTGGAAGTCGTCGACAAATTCCAAGCCCTTCGTCGGCGCAGGCTACATCCACGATGACCGTCAAGCCAAGGGAGAAAAGAGCGTCCGCTTCCGAGCTCGCGTGCCGCAGCCTGGCAAGTACGAAGTGCGGCTCGCCTACACCGGTACCGGCGGCCGCGCGGACAACGTACCCGTGACGATCGCTCATGAAGACGGCCTGGCACAGCTGAGCGTGAACCAGGAAAAGCCGGCCACGATCGACAAGCTCTTTCTGCCGCTGGGCAGCTATCGCTTCGATCCAGCCCGGGACGCGATTGTCACCGTCTCCAATGCGGGGACGACCGGCTTTGTGATCGTCGACGCCGTGCAGTTCGTCGCGCTCGACCCGCCCGCAAGCGCCGACAAGAGCTCAGCAACTGAGGAGGTTGCGGACCGAGCCGCATCGAAAGCCGAGGCGCCCGAGTTGGTCGAAGCCAAGCGGCAATTGACGCAGTTGCAAGCCGAGCAAAAAGAGCTCGAAAAACACGCTCCACCTCCGGCGCCTCGGGCTCTGGCAGTGACCGAAGCGAAAGAGATCGGCGATTGCCACCTCTGCATTCGCGGCGAATCGGACCAGTTGGGCGCCGTCGTCCCGCGGGGCTTCATTCGAGCTCTCGAATTTGATGGTCCTGCGCAGTTCGACAACCACAGCAGCGGACGGCTGGCCCTGGCGAAATGGCTCAGCGATCCCCGGCATCCGCTGACCGCACGGGTCATCGTCAACCGCATCTGGCAAAACCTCCTCGGTGAAGGTTTGGTGCCGACAGTCGACAATTTCGGCCAGCTGGGCCAGCGTCCGAGCCATCCCGAACTGCTCGACTACTTGGCGCATCAGTTCATCGAGCACGACTGGTCGACGAAGTGGTTGGTGCGCGAAATCGTCCGCAGTCGCGTCTACCAATTATCCAGTCGCAGTGACGCTCGCTGCGAAGCCATCGATCCCGAAAACACCCTGCTCTGGCGAGCCAACCGCAAGCGGCTCAGCGCGGAAGCGATTCGCGATACGTTCCTGACGGCGACGGGCGAACTCTCTTCCGAGAATGGCCAGGCGCCGGTCGCCGAACTCGGCACGTTGGTCACGCAGAACAACCCCGACGACAGCGGCTACGCGCAAGGCAGCAGCAGCTTGCGCACGATCTACCAGCCCATCATTCGCAACGAACTGCCGGCGCTGATGCGCGTGTTCGATTTTGCCGACCCGGACGCCAGCACGGGAGGCCGAGCCGTGACGACCGTCCCGGCCCAGGCTCTTTGGATGCTCAACGGTCCGATGGTGCACACGCAGGCATCGATTCTGGCTCGCGATGTCCTGGAGTCGACGCCTGAAACGGACGCGCGGATCGAGGCAATTTATGTTCGGGCGCTTGGGCGGCGACCGAGCTACGCCGAGTTGAAACTGGCCCGAGAGTTTCTCGAGTCTGCCGGCG
>JBQCJB010000733.1:0-5338 GCA_051953155.1 Aureliella sp.
CCAGTACGAAATGGCCTTTCGCATGCAGCACAGCGTGCCGGAGTTGATCGACTGGCGCAGCGAGTCGGAAGACACGTTGGCCCTTTACGGCGAAGATGTGAAGAAGCCTGGGACGTTCGCGGCTAGCGCCCTGCTGGCGCGGCGCATGGTCGAGCGCGGCGTGCGCGCCGTCCAGATCCTGCACCGCGGCTGGGACCAGCACGGCAATATCGCCGGCGACCTGCCCGCGCAGTGCGGCGATGTCGATCAGGCAACCGCTGGCTTGCTACAGGATTTGAAGCAGCGTGGGCTGCTCGACTCGACGCTCGTGGTCTGGGGTGGCGAGTTCGGGCGCACGGTCTACTGCCAAGGCGGGCTGACGCGCGAGAATTACGGCCGCGATCATCATCCACGCTGCTTTACGATGTGGATGGCCGGCGGCGGAATTCGCGGCGGCGTCAGCGTCGGTCAGACCGATGATTTTTCGTACAACGTCGTCGAGCGACCAGTCAACGTCAACGACTTCAACGCGACGATCCTGCACTGCCTGGGCATCAACCACGAACGCTTCACCTTCCAGTTCCAGGGGCTCGACCAGCGGCTGACCGGCGTCGAACCGGCAGCGCCGATTCAAGAGATCTTGGCCTGACCCGCTCGTGGCGGCGGCTCGATCACCGACCAGCCAGCGCTGAGGGCAAAGCTCGACCGACTCACGCGGGCTGGGCGGCGAGAATCGTATTCGGGCAGTGGTCTTCGAACTTCTTGAAATTCTGCCGGAAGAGGGCGGCTAGCTTGCTGGCCGTTTGATCGTACGCTTCTGCCGACGACCATGCCTGTCGGGGATGCAGGATGTGCGCCGGGATACCGGGGCAGGCGTTGGGAATATCCAGGCCAAAGATCGGATCGCGCACGACGGCCTGTTGGGCTAGCTGGCCGCCGTGGATCGCGTCGATGATCGCCCGGGTGTGGGCGAGCGACATCCGGCGGCCGGTACCGTAGGCGCCGCCGGTCCAGCCGGTGTTGACCAGCCACACATTGGTTTGATAACGGTTGATCTTCTCTGCCAGCAGTTCGGCATACTTGATCGGATGCCACACCAGGAACGCCGCTCCGAAGCAAGCGGAAAACGTAGCGGTCGGTTCGGTCACGCCCATTTCAGTACCGGCCACCTTGGCTGTGTAACCGCTGATGAAGTGGTACATGGCCGCTTCGGGCGACAAGCGACTGACCGGAGGCAGAACGCCAAACGCATCGCAAGTCAGAAAGACAATGTTGGCCGGGTGACGGCCAGCACAAGGGATCTTGGCCCGCGGGATGAAGTCGATTGGATAAGCCACGCGCGTGTTTTCGGTGATCGAGGCATCGTCGTAGTTGACGATGTGGGTCGAGTCATCGTAGACGACATTCTCCAGCACCGATCCAAAACGAATGGCCGCATAAATCTCCGGTTCGCTCTCGGGACTGAGATGGATCACTTTGGCGTAGCAGCCCCCTTCGATATTAAAAATGCCTTCGTCGCTCCAGCAATGTTCATCGTCTCCGATCAGCTTGCGCGTCGGGTCGGCGGAAAGCGTCGTCTTGCCGGTGCCCGAGAGCCCAAAGAAGAGCGATACGT
The DNA here is from genome assembly GCA_051953155.1 of Aureliella sp. Lineage (GTDB taxonomy): Bacteria > Planctomycetota > Planctomycetia > Pirellulales > Pirellulaceae > Aureliella. The sequence continues at coordinate 1,595 of JBQCJB010000733.1, forward strand.
CGCCGTCCTCCCCTTCGTTGCTCGAACAGTGCATCGAGAGCACGCCCCGCTTGGGCATCAGGTAGTTCATGATCGTGAACACACCCTTTTTCATCTCGCCGGCGTACTGCGTGCCGAGGATCACGATCTCGCGGTGTTCGAAACTGAGATCGACGCTCGTCGTACTGGTCATCTGAGCCGTGTAGGGATTGGCGGGGAAGTAGCCCGCGTTGGTGATGACGTAGTCCGGCTGATCGAATTCGGCCAGTTCTTCTTTGCTAGGGCGGATCAGCATGTTCTGCATGAACAGGGCATGGTAAGCGCTGCTGCAGATGACGCGAACTTTTTGGCGATGCTGCGGATCCCAGCCGGCGAAGCCATCGGTGACGAACAGCTGCGTTTTCGTATTCAGGTAATCGCGCGCCCGCTGGCGGTTGATCATGAACGAGCGATCGGTCATACGAATATTGATGTCGCCCCACCAGATGTCGCTGGCCGTTTCCGGCGATTCGACGATGCGCTTGTCCTTGGGGCTGCGGCCGGTCTTGTCGCCGCTCCGCGTGGCCAGCGCGCCACTGGATGCAATCACCGCGTCGTGATGCAGAATCGCATGCTCGTACAGTCGAGCCGGGGTCGCGTTGCGCACGACATCGCGCACATGAATACCCCACGGCCGTAAATCGATCGATCCGCTCATGCTGCCCAGTCCATGCGATCAGTGCGAGAAACCAACAAACCCCAATGTTCCGGCCGCCGGGCCAGAAAACGCCATTCTAGCAAGCCTCGCTTGGCTGAGAGCCCGCTCGCGCCGCGCGGCGGCACGACGGCCGTGCAGTCCCCGAGATGGGCATCTCCGGCTACCGCCCACGGGCGCCATGGTCGGCACAGAGAATGCACTTCGATGTCTACAATAAGGGCTCGAAAAACACACCTCGTTCTCTGTTCTGTTGGGATTTGCCGGTATGTCAGATGCACGCCTGGAGCAACTTCGTCAATTCGATCAAACGCAGCTCTGGAAGTTCTCATCGGATCTCACCAGCGAAGCGCGGGCTCGGCTGGAGCGGCAGATCGACTCGATCGATTTTTCGCAGCTTGCCCAACTGGTCGCCGGTCACGATCAGGCGATCGATTGGAAGGAGATGGCGGCCAAAGCCGTACCACCTCCCGCCATTCGGCTCGGCCAACCCAACGCCGCCTACAGTCCCGAGGATGCGCGACGAGCCGGCGAAGAGGCGCTGCGCGCCGGCAAGGTGGGCATGCTGCTGGTCGCCGGCGGACAGGGCTCGCGACTGGGCTTCGACTTGCCCAAAGGCATGTTTCCGATCGGCCCGGTCAGCGGTCGCTCGCTCTTCCAGATGCAGTGCGATCGTCTAGCCGCGCTCAGTCGCAAAGTCGGCAAGGACATTCCGCTGTTCATCATGACCAGCCCGGCAACCGATGCCGAGACGCGCGAGTATTTCGCTCGCGAGCAGCAGTGCGGTCTCAAGCCCGATCAAATCCACTTCTTCTGCCAGGGTCAAATGCCGGCCGTCGATGCCAAGACTGGCAAAGTCTTGCTATCGGAGAAGGACGAAATCGCTCTCAGCCCCGACGGGCACGGCGGCATCGTCGCCGCGCTCGAGCGGTCGGGCTGCTTGAAAGAAGCCCAGAGCCACGGGATCGAACTGTTCTACTATGCGCAGATCGACAACCCGCTAGCCGAACTGTGCGACCCGCTATTGATCGGTTACCACTTGCTCTCGCACAGCCAGATCACGACGCAGGTCGTCAAGAAACGCTTTGCCAAGGAAAAGGTCGGCAACGTCGTTTCGATCGACGGCAAGGTGCAGATCATCGAGTACAGCGATCTGCCCGACTCGGTGGCTGAGCACATGACGCCCGACGGCGGCCTGCGGCTGTGGGCCGGGAACATTGCGATCCATGTCTTCGACGTCGGCTTTTTGGCCGCGGTGGCTGGACGCGCCGATGCCCTGACATTCCACCGGGCGCTGAAGAAGGTGCCCTACATCGATGAACATGGTAACCGAGTCGCGCCCGACGAGCCCAATGCGATCAAGTTCGAACGCTTCGTCTTCGACCTCTTGCCACTGGCCGAGCACTCGCTGGTGGTCGAGGCCGATGCGGCACGGGTCTTCGCGCCGGTGAAGAATGCCGACGGGGCGCCGGTCGACACGCCCGAATCGGCTCGGCAAGCCATCGTGCGTTTGCACCGCCTGTGGCTGGAGGAAGCCGGCGCGCGGATCGATTCCGGCGTGCGCGTCGAAATTCATCCCCGCTGGGCTCTCGACGAGGCGGAAGTGAAAGAAAAAATTCAGGGCGATCTTCACTTTACCGCCGATACGTTTCTCGCCTGAGCCAGGCCGCACGGCGAGCCACGCTTTAGGGCGACTCGACCGCCGCTCAAGCGAACCCACAGGAGAAGTGCCTCCCCGTAGGCGCGATGGCACCGGACTGGCCCGGCGGTGCCGAAGCCGGCCACTGCGGCTGCGCCATCAGGCCGCACGACCCAAGGTGCAAATTTTGGCCGATAGTGACGTTGAGTTGCCTATCCTACAATGCCGATGCTAACTTAACGTAAACCAAGCAGAATTTGGGTCGTGGAGAGAATCTAGTGTTACACGCGGTCATCATGGCGGGCGGGTCGGGGACGCGGTTCTGGCCTGCGAGCCGGGTAGATTATCCGAAGCAGCTCTTGCGCATGGTCGGTTCGGACACCATGCTGCAATCGACCTTCGCGCGCTTGAGCGGCCTGGTCTCGCCCGAGCACACGCTGATCATGACCAATAACCAGTTGGTCGATGCGGTCCGCGCCCAACTGCCGAGCGTGCCGCCCGAGCAGGTCATTGGCGAGCCGATGAAGCGCGACACGGCCGCCTGCATCGCCCTGGCTGCGACGCTCATCGCCAACGCTGACCCAGCCGGCGTGATGCTGGTCCTGCCAGCCGACCACGTGATTGAAACTCAGCAGCAATTCCAAGAGTGCATGCGGACCGGCATGCGCTTGATCGAGCAATCGCCCGATCGCATCGTGACCTTCGGCATCAGGCCAACGTACGCGGCCGAATCGTTCGGCTACATCCAGCGTGGCCAATCGCTGAAGGATGCGCAGGCCGGCGCCGCCTTCTCCGTGGCATCGTTCCGCGAAAAGCCCAACCGGCACACGGCCGAGCAGTACTTGCAGGCGGGCACGTATTACTGGAACAGCGGCATCTTCATGTGGCGCGCGCAAACGATTCTCGATGCGCTCCGGCAATTCGAACCGGTCATGATGCAGCACATCGACGCGATCGCCGCCTCGGTCGGAACGCCGCGGTTTCCGATCACGCTGCAGCGCGAGTTCGAAAAGATCTCCGGCAAGTCGATCGACTACGCCGTCATGGAACGTTACGACGACGTGGCGGTCATCGAAGTCACCTTCACTTGGGACGACGTCGGCAGTTGGCAAGCGATCGGACGCTTGACCGCCCCGGACGAACAGGGCAATTGCGTCCAGGGACGTTTTTTGCCGATCGAGTCGCAGCGGATGATCGTCTACGGCGACCAGGACCACCTGATCGTCACGATCGGATTGCAAGATGCGATCGTCGTGCACACGCCCAACGCCACGCTGGTTGCTCCCAAGTCCGAAGAGGAGCGGGTGCGCGAAGTGGTCAAACAGTTGCAGGTCCGCGGCTGGCAAGAGTTTTTGTAAGCTCAAAGCCGAGCGGTTACTACGGCGGTGAAGGCGGCCTGAATTCGGCGGTTGCTACGGCGGCTTTGGCTGCG
>JBQCJB010000734.1:0-8319 GCA_051953155.1 Aureliella sp.
CAGACGCGGGTAAAGAGCCAAATCAAAACCGGGCGAATTGAAACCACTGCATGAGACAGTTACCAAGTGAGTGATCGCCTCACCCGAGATCCCGGCCGATTCCAGCGCCTGGCGGCAAGCTTGCTCGGCCAACTCCGGCGCCTCAATTTCGTAGCGCTGCATGCGGGCGGCGGTCGTCGGGCCGCGGTCGTCGCGGTGGCTGGCTTCCTCATAGAACGTCTGCCGATCGACCGGGTGCTCCTGGCCAGCGCGCAGCAGGACGCTATGCCGCCGCTGGACGCCCGACCGGCGATAGAGGGCGCTGAGCAGTTGCAGTTCGCGGTCGGAGGCCACAGGATCATCAAATCGCCGTAGGCGGTTGGCAGCGCTGGCTGCGTCGGACTGCGAAAGCCATCCCGGCGGCAGCGCGCTGCCAATTCCCGCCATCACTATCGTCATGCTTCATTTCCCAAAAGAGCTCGCCGCGATCGAAGAACCCGATACGCGCCGAAGAATAAAACCGGCCAGCCACGGTGCACGCCACGCGCCAGCCAAAGACACCTCCGCCAAGCGCGGCCGCCGCAGCAGCCAGGCCAGGCCGCGGCAGGTCGCTTGGCGGCGGCGTACATGACGCCGCCACAACGCATGCCATTGGCCGGCCAGATCGTCGGACCAGCTTTCAATAGCCCGCTCCGCAAATTGACTGACCTCGACCGCGCCGGCCAGGGCCCAGCTCATTCCTTCGCCGGTAAAGGGTTCGACGTAGCCGGTCGCGTCGCCGACCAGGAAGACGCGGCGGGCCGACCAGCGGCGGCTTTCGCGGGTCAGCGGCGGAGTCCCGACCCAGTCGGCCTCGTGGCACCCCTCCGGCACGGGCTGACCGGCCCGATCGAGCAGGCTGGCGACGATCTCTCCGGGGCGTTTCCCCGCACGCAGACTCGACGGTGACAGGGCGGCCGCGACGTTCAGGCGGCCGCGCTCGACTCGCGTGAGACCCACATAGCCCGACGCGCCGACGACCATCGACAGCCGGCCGGCCGGGTAGTCGCTGCCGGCAAAGTCGAACGTCGCCCCCAACCCGACCCGCGAGCCGGCGGCCACGCGGCTGCGGGCCTCGTCCAGGCCACTGAGCGACGAATGGCTCAGCCCATCGGCCGCGATGACGACCTTGGCCCGCGCCGTGGATCGGCGGCCGTCGCGGCGCTTTAGCTGGACCGAGATGCTGTCCGCCCCGAACTGCGCAGGAGTAATGGTCGCGTGCGTCTCCTCGGCGAATTCGGCGCCACTGCCGGTAGCGGCGCTGACGATGACTTCGTCGAGTCCGCGACGCGACAGAGCCCGCATCGGCGGCATTGGCCAATCGACCGCTCGCTTGCCGCAAACCAAATGCAAGCGATCCAGTTCGACCGCGCCCGCGCGCATTACCTGGCCGGCCAGGCCGCTGGCAGCCAATACCGACCACGCTCGCAGGTTAAGGCAGCCGCCGCAGACCTTGTCACGCGGAAAGCGTTTGGCTTCCACCAGCAGCACGCGCCGCCCGCGCTGGGCCAGTTGAAGCGAGCTGAGCCCCCCGGCGGGCCCGGCTCCAACGACGATCGCATCCCAAAGCTCGTCGGTGCGGGCGGTCATAGTGTGCGATCCCAACGCATCAAAAAACGTTGAGGCCAGTGCAGGCTGAACTCGGGCGCGGGCAAGTCTGCCTCGCGGCTGAGAGCCCGCAGTTCCTGCTCGGTAAACGCCGCCCGGACACTCAGCGGACCATCGACGTGGACAATCGGCGAACGCGACAAAGCCCAGCAGCCCAACTGGGCCAAGCGATAACCGAGCTGCGTGCGCCGCAGATCGTCGACCAGCACCAGACCCCTGGCCGCACGAAACATTTTCTTCAGGCACACGGTCGCTTGCGGCCGGTCGAGGTGATGCAAAAAGAGAGTGCACATGACGACGTCAAAACGCGGCTCGCCGTCGAGCTGCTCGACCTCGCGCTGGATGAACCGAATCTCACCTCGAGCTGGCGGTTTGCCGCGGGCGGCGAGCTCTTTCCAGCGGCGGGTCGCATAATCGACCGCCGTGGGACTGCGATCCCAGCCTTCGACGTCGGCCTCCAAACCGGCTGCCCACAGTCGTTGCGCGACGGCCAGCGTGACATCCCCGCCGCCGCAGGCCAAATCCAAAATTCGCAGCGGTTGGGGCGGCACGAGGCGATGGTGACCGACCTCCGCAGACGGTTGTCGGCCCGCTTTTCCCCGACACTGCTGGACGATCGCTCGCGCGATAACGCCGGCCGTGCCGCTTAAGAGATTGACGCGCTCGAGCCCCTTGAGCGCCTGCACATGCGGCTCGACTTCCAAACCCGGCGCGTCCATGAGCTCGCCTTCCAGCGCGCGGTCTTTCAAATCCATGGACGGGGGAGCTCTTTCTGGGGAACGCTCGAGCAGCGACGTAGGCGACTCTCTTACCGGGCTTTCGACGTGCCGGTATTATAACGCTGGAGGACGAACCGGTGTGCCGCCCTGAACCGGTGGCACACCGTCGGGCCGACCAATCATCCACGGAACAACGACATCAAAGGAGCGGCGATGGTAGCGATGCGTCAAAGCGTGAAAGCGCGCTGCTCGGGGGCTGGCGTAGGCCATACCGACCCTCGGGTAAAGCCGGCTCGGTTGGCCGTTACCTGCTTGGCCGCCGTCTGGGCCGCGATGGTGGCCACTGCCGCCGTCCATGCTCAAGCCCCAGCTCCGTCCGCCCCAGCTCCGAACGCAGCAGCTCCGAACGCAGCAGCTCCGGCGGCAGCACTTCCAGCAACTGGCGAGGCGGTAGCCGGGCCCCAGCCTGGCCAGCTCGAACTGGAGCACAGCCACGTCTACATTCGCGTCGGCAAGGCGCGGATCGGTCACGAGCACGCGGTGATGGGCAAGCTCAAAAGCGGCGAACTCCACCTGTCGGCCGCCGACAACCCGCGACAGAATCCAGGCAAGCTGGTTTTCGATATGCGCACCTTTGATGCCGACAGCGATGCGGCCCGCAAGTACATCGGTATGGGCGACTCGATCGACGATGCGACGCGGCGGCAGGTCAACGCCAACATGCTCGGCAAAGAGGTGCTGGACGTGCAAAACTTTCCGACCGCGACTTTCGCGGTCCTAAAGATTACCCACCTCGAACAGGCCAGCCCTCGCGGTCTGCCCCAATACGACATCGCCGGCGATTTCACGCTGCACGGCACGACGCGGCCGATTCATTTCACGGTCGACGTCGAGGAGATCAAGGGCTGGCTGCGCATCCGAGGCGCGTTTGCCATCCTGCAAACGCAGTATGGAATCAAGCCCTACAGCAAGATGTTCGGCGCGATCGGCGTGGCCGATCGGCTCGATATTTATGGCGACTTGATCGTGGCTCCCTGAGCCTTGCGATTCTTCCGAGGTCGCCCGCGACCGCTCGGTGCCCCTCAGCCCACTTGCGGCCGCTCGGGCGAACTCGGCTGGCCAATCGGCCGAGCTCGCCCAGCAATTCAGTTCGCGCCATTCAGCTCGCCCAGCAGTCCTGCTCGCAGGTCATGCGGTCGAGCGCTGGCTGGGACTGGGCGCGGCGGCTTGGATTTTAGCTGAGCTCTTTCAGAGCGGCCTTCGAGACTTCGACGCATTGGCGAATGTCCTCCAGCGGGTTCTCGGGATGCTCTTCGTACTCGAGCGATAGAGCACCGTCGCTGGGGAAACCGGTTTCGATCATGGCGTGGAAGACCGCGCCGACGCTCAGGTGCCCCTTGCCGAGAATCACTCCGTGGGTCTTGTCCTTCATCTCGGCAAAGTCCTTCAGGTGCACGCCGTACAGCCGCCCCTTGAGCAGTCGGATCACTTGTGTTGGCTCTTCACCGGAGCGGATGTAATGCCCCAGGTCGGCGCAGGCGCCGATCCGCGGGTCGCGGTTCTCGATCGCGCGGAGCACATCGACGACTTTGTTGTAACGGTGGGTCGGCCCGTGATTGTGGATCGCGATGCGAATGTCGTATTCCTTGACCAGGTCGTCCAGACTGTCAAAGGATGCCGGATCGGGATCGGCGGTGAGGTTGCGGAAGCCCGCGGCCTTAGCAAATTCGAAGATCTTGCGGTTGGCTGCCGCGTCCTTGGTGAACCTGTTGACGCCATGCGCCGACATCGTCAGCCCCAGATCGGCGACTTGCTTCTTGATCGCCGCAATTTGTTCGGGCGTCGATTCGAGCGGGAACATGCCGCTGTAAAATTCGACCTGCTCAAAGCCCAGATCCTTGGCGTGCTTGAGGGCTACCACCGGATCCTTGTAGCCGCGTAGGGAATAGAGCTGAATACCCAGCTTCAATCCGCCTTTCTCGGCCGCAGCTGCCATCGGCGAAATCCGGAGAACGGCAGTCGCCGCCAAAGCCGCCGAAGCGGACGCTAGAAACGTTCGGCGATCAGGTTGAGCAAGCTTCATAATAGAACTCCACAAGTTGTTGGACAGTCGAGGTAAACAGTCGGGGGAATGGGGCGGGCAGGATCGCTTGAGGGGGCTCTTTTTCAGCAGTCTGACGCAGAATCGAATCGCGCCAAGGTCCGATCGAGCACTTTCATACTCTACCTTATAGGGCTGGAAAATGCTTCTGTTCTGTGGCTGAGCGAGTACACTGAGGGTTTAGTCTCGTCCAAGGCGTTATCCGCAGGTCCCTTTTCCAGACCAATCTCGTATTGAAACGGATTCCTCGTATGGTCGTCCGCTGGCTTCATCGACAAGCTCGCTTGCTGACACTCTCGGCCGTCGTTGTCCCGGGACTGACGGCGATTCCTGCGCCGGCTGTGGCTCAAGATTCCGTTCCGGTCAGCTCGTCCGCTCCGGGACGCCGCTTGGCCGCCGACGCTTACTATGTCATTCCACCGGGAGCCGAATACGGCGATACCTTCGAGGGACCGGTCGATCTTCCGCTGATGACGCCAGAGAGCGAACTGGAGTGGGGGCCGCCGAAATTCCCGGAAAACCGCCCCAACTACGCTCCAGCCAGCGAAACGCTGCTGGCAAAGACGAAAAACGTCATCTTCCGTCGCAAGGTCTGGTCGCTGGAGTTTGGTTTCAAGCCGGTGCGGATGATCGAAGTCGAGATGCCTGACGCCGACGGCAAAATGGAAACCAAGCTCGTCTGGTACTTGCTCTACTACGTCCGCTACCTCGGGGGAGACTTGACGCCCAGCGCCGCCAAGGACTCGTTTGGCAACGAAGTTTTTGGAATGCCCACGCCCACCGACAGCCCGAAGGCTCCGACCTTCATCCCCGGCTTTGTCATGAATTGCACCGCCCTGGGCGAGCGTTACCAGAGCCGGTTTTTGCCGCACGCGCTGGCTCCGATCGCGGAAAAGGAACGCGTAGGCCGCCCGGTTTACGATTCGATCGCGATCCAAAAAGTCCCAGTGCCGCTGACGACCCGCCGCGAAAGCCATCCCGTCTGGGGCGTGGCGACCTGGACCGACGTCGATCCGCGGACCGACTTCTTCTCGATCGAGATTCGCGGGCTGACCAACGCCCAGCGGATCGAGAACGCCGATGGCAAGCTGAACTTCAAGCAAAAGACGCTGGTGCTGAACTTCTCGCGGCCAGGCGACACGTTCAACGAAATCGAGGACCAGATTCGCTATGGAGTGCCGGCGGTAGCGGACGAGCAGCAGCAAAAAGACATCCTCCGCAAATACGGGATCCAAGAGCGTCTTGATCACTACTGGGTTTATCGCTAGGATTCTCATTCCAGTAGACGTTTTCTAGCGCCGCTTGGCTCGGATTTCTCCCCCTGCTTAGCCGGTTGCAATCACCCAGTTAATCGATGGCGACGAGAATTCAGCGATGGCACATAAGAAAGGTCAAGGCTCGACCCGCAACGGACGTGACAGCAATGCACAGCGCCGCGGAGTCAAGCGATTTGGCGGCGAGCAGGTCACAGCGGGCTCGATCCTCATTCGCCAGGTAGGTACGAAATTCCATCCCGGACGCAACGTCGGTATGGGCAAGGATTACACCCTCTACGCGCTCAAAGAAGGCACAGTCTTCTTCGATCAAGAAGGTCGCCGCATCAACATTCAGGTCACCGCCTAGTCGGTTTTTTCGCCTGAAGTCATCTGCTGCCGATTGCCAACCGCGGACTATGGCCAGGTTGGCATTTCTTTTTCTTTTCGGCTGGTGTCACGCGAATCGGCCGCTGGCCCAAATCGCCTCCAGGCGTTTCCAAGCCGCTGTGCCGGACAGGTGATGTGCCCGAGCGACGGCCGCCGCGACGCGGCGCAGCAGCCAGAGCGTCAACCGATCTCGGTGATATTCTGGCCCGACCCCGAACTGATGTGGGCTAAAGCTGCGCACGAGTGCTTGGGCTTCCGACTTCGAGCGGACAGGGGCGTCATCCACCAAGCCGGGCATCGCTTCCAAAGCGGCCACTAGGATCCGGTAGCCGACGACATACCACTGCGCCATTTGGTGCATCGAGATTTCTCGGGCGTGATTCAGCGCTGCCACGTTGTCGCCGCCAAGCAAAGCGTCCAGACCGGCCCAGAGGCGGATCAAACCGGTTCCGTCGTCTTCCTCCAAGGTCAGCGCGTGGTTGACGATCGGACGCGCCTCGCCGCGGCGAAAACATTCCCAGCGGCAGGCGACGGCTCCGACCAACTGCAGCGGCCGCGCGTCCCCATGGGCGGCCCAATCGCGCGTCCACGCCCGCGCCGCTTCGTTCTGGCCAAAGTCCATCATCGTGGTTGCCACGGCAGCCCAGCTCTCGGTCCGGCTTTTCAAGCGTTTGCGGAAGCGACGAGTCACATCCTCCAGCAGTGACGGACCTTTGCGAAAGCCGGCCATCGAGCGGAGCGCCGCACGCGCGGCTGCGTGCCATGCGTCGCCATCGGGCAGCCGCTTGAGCGTTTTGAAACCTTCTTTGCTGCTGTAGACCCGCCCGATCAAGCGTCCGAGCGCCGCGCCGACGCCGGCTTGTTGCGGATTTTCGGTGGCCGCGCGGACCAGCAAATGAATCGCGACGTGTGCGATGCGGGCGTCGAGATTATCGACGGCCCGCATCAGCGCGCTAATTTCGGCGTTCTCCTGACCCGCCCACTGAATGAGAAATGCGGTGGCCGCGCCGCCGACGGGTTCCCGCTTGAGGTCTTCCACAGCCAACAACTGCATCTTGAGCGATGGCTCGAAGCCCGGCGGGAGATGGGCGCCGCCCAGTTCGAGCACTTCGCGGGCGCTGGCGATTTCGTTATCGGCCAGGTGCAGTTCGAACAGGCGCGAGGTACCAAAGGCGTACTCCGGCGAGAGCTCGAGCGCCAGGCGCAGTTGTCGCTTGGCTTCTTCTCGACCGTCCGGCGTGGCTAGCAGCGCGTCGGCGAGATAGCCGCGCGGCGCGGGTTGATGCGGCTCGATCCGCACCATGTTCTCGGCCGCCTCTCGATAAACATCTTGCTTGTGGCACTCGTCGGCCCAATCGGCCAACTGATTCCACGCGGCGTAATGGTCGGGATCGCGCTCGAGCGCGCCGCGCATCTCGATGATGGCATCGTCGAGCCTCCCCTTGCGATAGAGAACGTAAGCTCTCCGCATGCGCAGGATCACGGGCACTTCGTCGCCGAAGATCGGCGGCGTGCATGCCTCCAGGGCGTCGTCCCAGCGATGCAAGCGGCCCAAGTAATACGCTTTGAGAACGTGGGCTTCGACGCTCCTGGCATCCAAGGCGAGGGCTTGTTCGAGAAAGGTCAGCGCCTGCGGAATTTCCTCGATCTCGCTCAGGGCTTCCGCCATTCGTTGGTAGCACCGCGCATCGTGGGGCCGCGCTGCGATCGCTTTCTCCGCGGCCTCGCGGGCCGACTGCCCTTGATCCAATTCGTGCGACCACTGGCACAGCTGGCCCCACGCCCAATCGTAGCCCGGTGCCGTCGCGCAGGCCGTCTTCAGCGGCTCCAGAGCTTTGCTTTTCTTACCGGCCCGATATAGGCAGTCGGCCAGCGCGCCGAGCGCAGCCGGGTCGCGCGGTTCGGCCGCCAGGACTTGTCGTATCGCTTGCTCGGCGTCGTCGAATTGCTCGCGATCCAAATATAGGTCGCTCAACTCGCGAGCCACGTCGCCCCAGTGCGGATTGATCGACCGCGCCCGCTCCAGGGCCTTCAATTCCGCATCCCGATCGCCGACCTTGCGGTAAACCAGCGCCAGATCCAGCCACATCCGCGGCAGCAGCGGGAATCGCTCGGTTGCTTCGCGCGCCACCTCGATGGCCCGCTGCCGCTGATTCATGGCCAGTAGCTGCTGTACCACCATCGACCACGTCTGCCACAAATCGGGCCGATGCTCGCGAGCCTCGAGCAC
>JBQCJB010000735.1:0-2587 GCA_051953155.1 Aureliella sp.
GATCTGGCCGCTCCCAACGGCATCATACTTTCGCCCGACGAGCGGACGTTGTACGTCATCCCCTCGATGCAGCGGCAAATGTTCGCGTATTCGGTTCAAGAGCCCGGCAAACTCGGTCCTCGCCGTCTTTTCTGCGAACTGAAGCAACCGGCCGGCAAGGACAACTCGGGGGGCGACGGTCTCACCGTCGACTCGGCTGGCAACGTCTACATCACTTCGGCTCAGGGCGTGCAGGTATTTTCTCCAGCTGGTAAGTTGCTGGGAGTGATCGCTTGTCCCGAAGCGCCGGCCAACGTGACCTTCGGCGGCACCGATTCGAAAACGCTCTACATGACCGCCAGGAAAGGTTTATATCGCTGCCAAATGGAAATCCCGGGCCACCAATTCCGCACGCAGTAATTACCATAGAGCTCGCCTGTTTCCCTGCCCTTCGCGGCGAATTCGGCCTCTCGATCAATCCCACAATCCTTTCCCCAAGACTGCCATGAAGTACTCTCTCTGCTTGTGCCTGGCCTTGAGCCTCTGTGTCACCAATGCGCGAGCCGGCGACCCGGCGATCACGGATATCTCGCAAGTCGATTCGCAGTACGCGTACGTCGGCGAGTATGTCGGCACGACGCCCGCTGGCCAAGTCGGCGTCCGCGTGTCGACGCAAGCCGGATCGGAGCCGATGTTCGCGAGGATCTATCCTGGCGGTTTGCCCGGCCTGGGCTGGGGCACCGACAGGCCTGAAATCGTGGCCGGGACACTGGACGATCAAGGCCTGGCTCTGCAGGGCAAGCAGGCGGGCGGCCGAAAGATTCGCTCCGCGGGCAATCATCTGTTGCTGGTCGAACCCAGCGGGCAGGAAATCGAGCTCCGCAAAATCGCGCGCCGCAGCGTTACTCAAGGCAAGCCGGCTCCGCTGGGAGCCAAAGTGCTCTTCGACGGCAAGGACACCTCGGCATGGAAAGACGCCAAGGTCACCGATGACGGCTTGCTCAAGGCCGGCTGCGAAACGGTCGAGCCGTTGGTTGGCGGGCATTTGCACGTCGAGTTCCGCACGCCCTACATGCCCAAGAGCACCGGACAGAAGCGCGGCAACAGCGGCGTCTACTTGCAGCGCCGCTACGAAGTGCAAATTCTGGAATCGTTCGCCTTGGAGGGAATCGAGAACGAATGCGGCGCGATCTATCGCCAGCGTCGCCCCGATCTGAACATGTCCCTGCCGCCACTGGTCTGGCAAACGTACGACATCTTTTTAGAGCCGGCTCAGTTCTCGAGCACCGGTGAAAAGATCAAAGGTGCTGAACTGACGGTGATCCACAACGGCGTGCCGGTGCACTACCACACGCTGATCACCGCCAAGACCGGCGCCGGGCGTCCGGAAGGTCCCGACCCGTTGCCGCTGCTGCTGCAAGATCACGGCGATCCGATCGTCTATCGCAACATTTGGCATGTGCCGACCCAGGCCCTGCCGATGGCCGCAGCGTCCGCCGGCGGGTTGGCGGCTGGCTCGGCTGCCGAGCCGGCTGATCGACTCGAGCGCCTGTTCACCTCCCTGGCGGATCCGACCCAGGGCCTGGCTGGAACCACCGCACGATAAAGGCGGCCATCGTCGTTGAGTTCTGAAGGTCAATCCGAGCCACGGGGCGACGCGGTCTCCCAGGAGTCGCGTCTGCCTGCGAAGGAGCGGCTCGTCCGCGAGCGACAGGGGTTGCTGCGCACGGTCAGTTCAGTGCTCGACACGCCGATGACGATCCTGTCGTTCGTCTGGCTGGTCTTGCTGATCGTTGACTTCACCGTCGGCCTGAACAGTTCTCTGGAGAACGTCAATCAAGCGCTGTGGGGCCTGTTTGTGCTCCACTTTGCGCTCGAGTTCTGGATCGCGCCCAAGAAAGTCAAATATCTCAAAAAGAATTGGCTGACCGCGGTTGCTCTGGTACTGCCCGCGTTTCGCATCTTGCGGGCGTTTCGCGGCCTGCGGTTTCTGCGGGCCGCTCGCGTCGGCCGAAGCATGCGGCTGCTGCGCTGGGTAACGTCGATGAACCGCGGGATGAAAGCCACGCGGCGGACGCTGCGGCAACGCGGCATGAGTTACGTGCTGGCCCTGACAGTCCTGGTCTGCTTCGCTGGCGCTGCCGGTGTCTACGCCTTCGAAAACCCGGCGGCGCTCCAGCGCGACGGGGTGATCAGCCCATCGAACCCGACGGGCATCGGCAATTACGGCGAAGCCGTCTGGTGGACCGCCATGATGCTCACTTCGATGGGCTCGGACTATTTTCCGAAGACCACCGAAGGCCGCATCATCGCTTGGCTCTTAGCCGTTTACGCGTTCGCCATCTTCGGCTACATCACCGCCACCGTGGCCAGCCTGATCATCAAGGTCGATCAGGGCAAGAATCTGGCCGCTGCGACCCAGACCGCCACCGGCCAATCTGCCGCGCAGCCCACTTCTCAGTCTCAGCAAACTTCTCAGTCTCAGCCCGCCTCACAGGATGTTGCCCGCGCGGCGGCCGCCGCGCCGCTGGCGCGCGCTCAGCTCGCCGAACTGCAGCAGGCGGTTGAGCGCATCGAGAACCAATTGCAGCAAGTTCTCGCGCGGCGC
>JBQCJB010000736.1:0-2466 GCA_051953155.1 Aureliella sp.
AGACACCCGGGTCGGTACCGGTCGTGACGTTCTTGCACAGCGCGGTGGGGGTCACCGTGTCGACGACCTTGAAGAACAGGTCGATGCCCGGATTGACGGCACGCGCCGGCGTCGCCGAAGCCCACACGGCGTACAGGTGACCCTGCATGCACGCGTTGCCGTTGTAGTCGCCGTACTTGGGAATGCCGCCGCCCCACAGCTGGCAGGAGTCCCCCGTGCCGCACGCGGTGGAGCTGAAGTCGCAGAACTGCTGCGCGTTGTTGCGGCACACGTTGGTCTGCGCGTCGCACGTCTGCCCTCCCGGGCACGTTCCGCCGGCCCCACATGCGCCGGTGCCGCACACGCCCGCAAGTTGCGGCTGCTGCGAGCGGTCGCCGACTGCGACTGAAAATCGACTGGGAAACAAATGTGGGCCACACCGCGCTGCGAAAGTGCCTTGCGACAAGCCAGGTCCGCTACGTTATGCACATGAGCTGGCCCCATGACGCGCGTCGAGTAAACCGCTACGTCTTGAAAGACGCGATCCAGGTTCACGTCCTGCTGTGAATGCGTGTCGATCAGGTCGTGAAAGTGATGCCCCGTGATCGCCAAAACCGGTTGGCCGTCCATCTTGGCGTCGTAGAGACCGTTGAGCAAATGGATTCCTCCGGGCCCCGAGGTCGCCAGGCACACGCCCAGACGCCCGGAGTACTTGGCATAGGCACACGCCATAAAGGCCGCCGCCTCCTCGTGCCGCACCTGCACAAAGCGGATCTTGTCGGCGCGTACGCGCAGCGATTCGATGATCCCGTTAATTCCGTCGCCCGGTAAACCGAATACGACTTCGACTCCCCAGTCGATGAGCGTCTCGATCAGTACGTCACCACCTGTTGATGCCATGGTCCGTTCCTCTCTCTTTTCGGTGCGGCGGGGCGTTCTTTGCAAGCGTGCTAAAACCCGCATACCTATGCGGAATTCAGCACGCGCGGCGAGCTCGCAAGAGCCCACTCGGGATTGCACACAAGCGAAGCAAACCCGATGCCCGCAGCGCAAACAAACTCAGTCAAGACGTTCAAAACGACAGACTGTCGGCCGCAACTGACAAGTTGTCGGACAACTCGCCGCGCGGACCAACCGCATGCCTTCCGGAGCCGGAGGTCAGCTGCGCGATGCGACGCCTAACCGGAGAAGCGAGGCATCGAGTTTGCAGCGCTGGGACCTGCAGCGCGACGGGCTTGAGCGAGCCCGCGCACGCGACATGCGCTCGGAAGATGTTTCCGAGCAGCAGGTCTGTTTCTTAACCGTTGCGCCGCTGCGCGCAAGATTCCACTCACAGCCCCGGGAGCAGAATGATGCGAAAGTTGTTTGTCTGGTTAGTCGTGACACTGCTGGCATTTTCCAATGGCCTGCCGAGCTCCGACGCTCAGGATCGCCAACGCGATCAACAGCGCGATCAACAGCGCGGAAGCGCTGGCGATCGCTTGCAGAAGTGGTCGCAGTCTTGGTCGGACTGGTGGTCGGATTGGTCGTCGGATGACCAGGCATCGGGCAGCCAGCAGGAGAGGCTCGAGGCGGGAGCGCGAGCGTTCATCCGCCGTCACGACAGCGACGAAGACGGCAAGCTCAGTCGCCGCGAGCTGCCGCTGCGGATGCGATCGGACTTTGACCAACTGGACATCAACCACGACGGCAGCGTGACGCAGGAAGAGGTTCAGAAGCATGCCAGCATGGCGATGCGCTCCGCCCGCGGTCGCATGTCGAGCTCACCGGTCGAGGTCACCTATGTCTGGATTCTCGACGCCGACCGTGGCGAGGTAGAGCTACAAGAGTTGCAAAACGCGTATGACGCCCTGCGGAAGATCGACAAGAACAACGATGGCAAGGTCACGCGCGACGAGCTGCGCCAGCGTCGCGAGCAAGTGGCCAGCCAGTGGTGCGACAAATGCTTTGACCGCTTAGACCGCAACCAGGACGGCGAACTTTCCAAGAGCGAAACCGAGGGGACCAGCTTTGGCGAAGAGTTCTCGCAGGCCGATCGCAACAACGACCAGATGCTGACCAAGAGCGAAATCCACCGCTTCCTCGACCAGCAGTTCCAGGCCAGCCAATTGTCCGACCAATCGTCGCGCCAAGCCCAGAACCAGCGTCAACAGAGCAGCGGCTCGTCCTCCGGCGATCAATCGTCGAAGAGTTCATCCAAAGATTCCTCGAGTGACTCCTCGAAGAAGTCCTCAAGCAGTTCTTCCGATGACGATTCGTCAGATAATGATTCCGACAGTGATTCAGACAATGATTCCGATCGATAATCATCCCGATCGGTGATCTGACGGCAGGTCAAAGATTACCGAAGCCCATTCAAGCAGGCTTCTCCCGTCGGCGAGCCGGCGCGATTCATCGCGTCGGCTCGTCTTTTTTTCCGTAGCATATAGCCTCGGTCTCCCCCTCGCCCCGCTTCGAAGAGAGCGCGCGGCGCATATACCCTCGGTC
>JBQCJB010000737.1:0-2375 GCA_051953155.1 Aureliella sp.
CGCCAAGAGCAAGGAGATCGAGCGAACGCTCAAAGCGGTTCCCGGCGCGGTCGACGTCAAAGCGGATTACCAGTCCAACCTGACAACGCTGACCATCCAGCCCAACCGCGAAGCTCTGGCGCGTTATGGCGTCGATGCCCAAAAGGTACTCAACGTCGTCTCGGCCGTCGGCGGTCGCCAGGCCGGCATCATTTTCGAGGGCCGAGCCCGCTTTCCGATCATGGTTCGCTTGCCCGAGTACTGGCGCGAGACTCGAGAGCGGCTCGCCGAGCTGCCGGTGGCTAACGTAGGAGGCAAACTGGTGCCGCTGGGCGAACTGGCCGATCTGATCGTCGAGGAAACGCCGCCCGGAGTCGAGCATGAAAACAATCGGCGTCGGACCTTCATCGCGGCCAACGTTCGCGGTCGGGACGTGGCCAGTTTCGTGGCCGAAGCCCAAGCCGCCGTCGCTCGCGAGGTTTCGTTGCCGCCGGGCTACGAAGTGCAGTGGGGAGGCGACTTTGAAAACTTGCAATCGGCCAGCCTGCGCCTGGCGTTGATCACGCCGATCGTGCTGGCGATCATCTTTTTGCTGCTGCACACAACCTTCCATTCGGTTCGCCTGGCTCTGCTGATTTTTATCGCAGTACCCATGGCCGCTTCGGGAGGCGTCTTCGCGCTGGAGCTGCGCGATATGCCCTTCAGCATCTCAGCGGGCGTTGGCTTTATCGCCCTGTTCGGAGTCGCCGTGCTGAACGGTTTGGTTTGGGTCAGTGCCGCGGAACATTTGCGGGCTGAAGGGCGGCCGCTGGCGGAGGTCGTTCGCGAAACCGCCCTGGCCCGCTTGCGCCCCGTGCTAATGACCGCTCTGGTGGCCAGCCTCGGCTTCCTGCCGATGGCCGTCTCGACCAGCGACGGAGCGGAGATCCAGCGGCCGCTGGCGACGGTCGTCATCGGAGGCTTGATCACCTCGACACTGCTGACCTGTGTTGTTCTGCCTGCGATCTATCCGTGGTTTGTTCCCTCGCGCAAAGCGCCTCTTGAAACCGCAGCGATGGAATAGCGGGAAAAGCTCTCGGGCGGCTTGGCGCGATCCATCGGCCAGGCGCATGATATACTCGGCCGGTCGCGGCCCAGGGGCTCGTTTGGCCTCTGGCCGCGCCGCTTCAGCGGGCTGGCGGAGCAGAGCACGGATTTTTTTCAGGATCAGAAGTTGAAACTGGATGCGGATTTCTTGGCAGGCAAACGCATTGCCACGGTGGGCAAGCTGGGCGGGCTGACCAAGAAGGAAATGGTGCGGCTGATCCGCGAGGCCGGCGGACGTTTGCTCGACCGCCCGACTCTCGCCACCGACATTCTCGTCATCGGC
Organism: Aureliella sp.; assembly: GCA_051953155.1. Classification (GTDB taxonomy): domain Bacteria; phylum Planctomycetota; class Planctomycetia; order Pirellulales; family Pirellulaceae; genus Aureliella. The sequence continues at coordinate 1,349 of JBQCJB010000737.1, forward strand.
GCTGACCAGTCGCTGCGCGAAGACTGGGTGCGCGATTTGGACAGCGAAGTCGCTGAGGCAGTGACCGCAGGTCGCATCGAAATTGTCGCCGAGACCGAGCTCTGGCAGCGGCTGGGGGTCTCCGAGGCACAGCCGGTCAAACAGCTTTATACGCCAGCGATGCTGGCCGATCTGCTCGGCGTCTCGGTTCGAGTCGTTCGTCGCTGGCATCGCACCGGTTTGATCCAGCCGGTCAAGGAAGTCATGCGGCTGCCGTATTTCGATTACCAGGAGGTCGCCACCGCGCGGCAGTTGGCCCAGTGGCTGGCCGAAGGCGCGACCGTCGAGGGCATTCGACAACAGTTGGCCGGACTATCCCATCTGGTGCCCGCCAACGATCGGCCGATCCAGCAGTTGTCGATCATCGCCGAAGGCAAAACGCTGCTGCTCCGCCAAGGGGACGGACTGGTCGAAGCGACCGGTCAGATGCGGATCGATTTCGGGTCGCTGGAGGCGGAGCCCGAAGCGGCCGAAAGCTGTTCGACGATCTCGTTCGAGACGCTGACCGCGGCAGGCCGGAGCGTCGACGTCGTCAAGGAAGGTCCGGCCAGTCTCGAAGACATGCTCGAGCAAGCCAACCTGGCCGAAGATGAAGATCGCTTGGATGTCGCCGTCGATTGGTACCGGGCGGCGCTGGCCAGTCAGGGTGCGTCGGCCGACATCTGCTTTCAACTGGCCGAACTGCTGTACCGCATGGGCGATCTGCCGGCAGCTCGCGAACGATATTACATGGCGCTCGAATTGAATCCAGATCTGGTCGAGGCTCGCGCTAATCTCGGCTGCGTCTTGGCGGAACTGGGGCAACCGGAGCTGGCCGTCGCCGCATTCGAGGGCACCCTCTCCCAGTATGAAGATTACGCCGACGTCCATTACCACATGGCGCGGACGCTGGACGATCTCAAGCAGCGTGACCGGGCCGCCGAGCACTGGGCGCGATTTCTGGAACTGGCGCCGTCCAGCCCCTGGGCCGAAGAAGCGCAGGAGCGGT
>JBQCJB010000738.1:0-2892 GCA_051953155.1 Aureliella sp.
GGCAGCACCGATACGGGCATGTCCGGCATGACCAGCGACTACGGCGGCGGTAGTTACGGCGGCGATATGGGCGGGATGATGGGCGGGTCGATGATGAGCGGCATGTCGGGCATGCCCGGGAGCATGCTGCTCGATCGCAAACCCGACCTGGTCGTGTGGCCCAAATCGGTCCAGGACGCGGTCATTGCCGACGTCCAGACTTGGCGTAGCAAGTACCCGACCACCCACGACATTCTGTACACCCAGGAAAACATCTGGATCCTGAAGGGCTTGCTGGAGATCATCGGCAAAGTCAACGCTAAGGCGGACGCAGTCGCAAATTTCCAAGCCACGGTCAAGGCCATCGAATTCCTCCGCATCGGCCGCAGCGCCGTCGGCAAGGTTGGCGTCATCGACCGGCCCGGCATGGGCATGGGAATGGGAATGGGTGCCGATGGCAGCATGGATCCGTACGGCGGTGACATGAGCATGGGCATGGGCGAAGGTAGCTCCAGCATGGACACCGGCAGCATGACCACCGAAGACATCTACGGTTCCAGCGGCATGGGAGGCGAAGGTGGCGGGGAAGAAGGCATGGGCGGCTTGGTGGTGGCGACCCCCGACCCGGCCAACGGCCGCTATGTCGATGCGGCCTACGCACCGCTGACCGGCGACGACCTGCGGACCAAGATGAAAAGCGCCGCTCCGGAAGATGCGTACTTCGCGGTCGCCAAACGCGTGCCGGTACGCATGCGACTGAAGGTTGACCAACGCAGAATCCAAACGCTGATTGCCGAATGCGGCAACGCCGACTTGCTGTTCGAAATTCGCCAGATCCGCATCGGCGATACGACCCCAGCTCCAGCCGCCAGCGCCAGCGGCGGCTACGGTATGGATCCCTACGGCGGTTCGGGCGGTTCTGGCGGGATGTCGGGCGATGGCGCCGGCTACAGCGGCGACACGGCCATGTCCGACCCCTCGATGATGGGCGGTAGTGGTTCCGGAATGGACGGGGGTTACGGCGGCAGCATGGATCCGTATGGTGGCAGCGGTATGGGTATGGGCATGGGCCCTGGAGCGGGCAGCTCCGCCAAGGTCTGGGACATGCCCGTGGAAATCTATGGCGTTGTGTATCTCTTCAACCCGCCCGACCTGGCCCGCTTGGGTCTGAACAAGGTCACCGCCGAAACGGAAGTTGCCGACAAGGTGGAAGTCTCTGCCGATGTCGTGCAAGCCGAGGCCGCGGCAGCGGCGGAAGCTGCCCCGCCGGCGACGGAGGCTGCCGATGCAGCGGCTGCCGAAGAGAATGGCCCCGGGGCTCCGGCCGCGGGCGCTCCTCAACCTGGCGCCAATGGACAACCTGGCGCCAACGGACAACCGGGCCGCGTACCGAACCCGGCGGGAAATAACGCTGGCGGCGGCGCGGCAGCTGGCAATCCTGGCGCTCGACCGGGCGCTGCTGGAGCTGGGGCTGCCGGCGCGGGTGCAGCCGGCACCGGACCGCAGCCCGGTGCCGCAGTGCCTCCGGGCGGCGTAGCTCCTGGGGCTAACGCGCCAGCTGGCAATGCACCGGCAGGCAACCCTCCAGCTGGCAATGTTCCGGCTGGCAATGTTCCCGGAGCCGGCGCGGGAGCCGCGGGGGCGGATAATGGTGGCGCCGCAGCCACCAATCCATAGCCTATCGCACCCGTCGAAATTTCGACGCGGCAGCTCGTCCAAACGTGCGAGTTGCCGCCGACAGCAGTAACATAGAGTTCAGAGACCAACACGCAGCCTCGACCCGTTCGAGGCTCCAGAGCGCGACTCGACAATGTTCGAGTGCACGAACAGACGCACGAGCACACGCAACAGCACGAGCAGACGCAGCAGCGACCCACCGGATCGGCACGATAACCGGGCGAACAGGAGCGGAAGATGTTTGGTAAGAAGAAAGCGGCTAGCAGCGAAGCAGCTAACAGCGAGCCGGCTGCCGGCGCAGAGACTGCAGTCAAGGCCAAGACTAAGGCGAAATCGAAGTCGAAGGCTGTCAAGAATGGCCACTCGGTAAACTTCTTTGCCGCCCACGCCGAGAAGCTGGTCTTGGGATTGGTCGTGCTGGCCGCCGCTTACTTGATCTACGACGGGCTTAGCGAAAAGGGCTATGATCCGAACCGCCAGCCGCCCCAACTGGAGCAGACGGCCACGAAGCTGCTCAACGACATCCGGCAGGGCGATCCGTGGCCGGCGCTGGAAAAGGAGCGGACGATCGCCCACGATTTCGCCAAACGCACCGACGAGGCGCGCATGCCCTCGGATCCTTCCCTCTATCCGGTGCCGGTGATGGAGGTTCAGGACAAGGGTGCGTACGAAAAACGCGGCGATCCACAGTTGGCCGCCCCGATTCGCGTGATCGGACAAAGCGTCATCGGTCTGATCGCCGTTGAAGGTCCCGAAAATGCCATCGATCCGTTCGAGGATTTTGAAGACGCCGACAAACTCGAAACCAAGAAGAAGAGCACGCGCAACTCGCGCGCCCAGGCGATGGCCGCGGCGTCCGGCATGGGCAGCGAAGGCAGCGCCGGTATGACCGGTAGTCCCAGCATGGGCACCGAAGGGGCCGAAGCGGTCGGACCGGTCAAACGGCTGTTCCCGAGCCAGTACAACAAAGGCTTTAGCATCGGCGGCATCGGCGGCGGCGAGTACGGCGGCGACATGATGGGCAGCATGATGGGTGGCGGCGGCGGCAGCATGATGAGCGGCGGCGGTACCGTCCCCAGTACCGGCGGCAGCTTGACCGGCGGCCCGGTCGTCAAGGAAAAGAAACCGCTCGCCAAGCCCATCCTCTTCAATGCCGTGACGGCTCTGGTCGAACACGACGCCCTTGTCAAGGAATAAAACGCCAAGCTACGCGAAAGAGCCAGCTTCATTCTCCCG
>JBQCJB010000739.1:0-5291 GCA_051953155.1 Aureliella sp.
GGCCGATCTGGCTCGCATCCTCTGGCCCAACGGTACCTCGCAAGCCGAATTCGACTTCGAGCAGAATCAGATTTTTACCGCCAACCAGCGGCTGAAAGGCTCCTGCCCGTGGGTCTTTGCATACGACGGTCGTGGTTTTCAATTCATTAAAGATTTTATATGGCGCTCGCCATTGGGCCTGAGGATTAATGCGCAAACGACAGCCGGCGTGACGCAAACGGAGGACTGGATCAAGCTAGGTGGCGATCAATTGGCCGAGCGCGACGGCAGGTATTCGGTCCGCATCACCGCCGAGCTTTGGGAAACGCATTTCTTCGACCATGTATCGTTGCTGGCGGTCGAACGCCCTGCCGATTGCGTCGTGCTGGTCGACGAACGTTTCGTGCCCAATCAAAAGCCGCAGCAGAGGGTGATCGCCGCGACACCACCGCGACCGCTGAGCCGTCTGGTGGATCATCGCGGCCAGTCGGTCGATGCCGCGCTGGCGAAGAGCGATGGCGTGACAGTCGACGGCTTTGAACTGGGGGCCTTTCAAGGGATTGCCGAGGAGCACTGGATCGAGTTCACCGTGCCCGAGGAAGCCGGGTGGGAGTCGCTCCTGATCGTCGGCCAAGGTTGGATCTACCCGACCGATAGTTCGCTGAACGTGGCGATCGCCCAAGGTGATCTGCCCGCTCCCTTTGGGCTCAAGCTCGAGCAGCGCGATGCCGGGGGCCAGTGGCAGACGGTCGACGACAATCTCGGCTTTCCCGCCGGCAAGAACAAAGAAGTCGCCATTGAAGTGCCGGCGTCGGCGCTTGAGCATGGCCGCACGTTTCGTTTGCGGACGAACATGGAGATTTATTGGGACTCGCTGGCCTGGAGTCGTGCCCTGCCGAAGGTTGAGCCGCGCGTGACTCGCCTGCCCGTCCGGGTTGCCCAACTGCGTTACCGCGGCTATTCGCGCCTGAAGCCCCTCGACCGTCGCAAGCCCGACACGCCGCTGTATGAGGTTGTGCGGCAAGGTCCGCTGTGGCTGGACTTGGAAGGCTACTACACGCGTTTCGGCGACGTGCGCGAATTGCTCGATCGCGTCGATGACCGCTATGTCATCATGAATGCGGGCGACGAATTAGTCTTTGAATTCGACGCAGGCCAAAGGACGGTTCCGAACGGCTGGCAGCACGATTTTGTACTTATCGGAGATGGCTGGGTGAAGGACGGCGATTTCAATACCACCTGTTCCGAGACCGTCGGGCCGCTGCCGGCTCACGACCGGAGCGAGTATGCCGTGTCGCGGTCCGAGCTTGCGGAGGACCCGGTGGCTCGACAGCACGCTCAGGACTGGATCGAGTACCACACCCGCTACGTGACACCCCGCCCTTTCATCGATCGACTTTGGACGCCAGCCAGTCCGCTGGAAACTGGAGATATGCAGGAATGAGCTCGACTGCCAAACGAGGCTTGTTGGCCGTGATTTTTTTGGGGCTGCTGCTGGGACCTGCGCTGTATTCGCGGTTGTCGGTCAGCGAAAACGCCAGCGGTTCGGCTGCTGCGAAGAAGGCCGACGGCGACTTGATCGACCGCTACGGAGTCGTCTTCCGCGAGTGTGCCAAGGAGTCGGGCATCGATTTTGTGCATCATCCGCCGGCCATCGACCCGAGCTTGGAACATATCGGGCCGCAGATCGCCGCGATGGGGGCGAGCGTGGCCGTGGTCGATTTCGACCGCGACGGTTGGCAAGACGTCTACCTGACCAACAGCGCGCCGGGCACCAAGAACAGCTTGTATCGCAATCGCCAAGATGGAACCTTCGTGGATGTGGCCGAGGAAGTCGGGCTGGCCGATTTAAACGAACCCGGCAGCGGCGCCTGCATGGGCTCGGTGTGGGCCGATATCGACAACGACGCGTTCGAGGATGTATTGGTCTACAAGTGGGGCTCGGTGGAACTGTTTCGCAATCGCGAAGGCAAATCCTTCGAACGCATCAGCGATTCGGCTGGCATGCCAAAGTGGGCCAACGCGGGAACAGCGACCTGGCTGGACTACGATCGCGACGGGCTGGTCGATTTGTTCTTGGCGGCGTACTGGCCGGACGATGTCCGCTTGGAGAAGTTAAAGAACGCCGACACGCGGATCATGCCCGAGAGTTTCGAGTATGCCAACAACGGGGGCCGCAAGTGGCTGCTGAGGAACGTGGGAGACGGGCGATTTGAAGACGTAACTGACGCGGTCGGAATCACCAGCACGCGTTGGAGTCTGGCCGTTGTTGCCAGCGACTTTAACGGCGATGATTATCCCGATCTTTTCTTAGCCAATGACTACGGCGTGTCCGAGCTCTTTCTGAACGAACAAGGTCGCCATTTCAAGGAAGTCGGCAAGGAGAGCGGCGTCGGCTATGCGCCCAAGAGCGGGATGAACGCAGCGGTGGGCGACATATTGAACCAGGGCAAGCTGGCGATCTTTGAAACCAACATTTCCGAAGAGGGAGTCCTGCTGCAAGGCAACAATCTGTGGGTGCCGGCCGACGACAGCGGTGTGCGGTTCGATAACTTGGCTTCCGTAATGGGCGTCGAGATCAGTGGCTGGAGCTTCGGCGCCCAGTTTGGCGATCTGAACAACGACGGTTATATCGACCTCTATCTGACCAACGGTTATGTCTCGGGCGACCGCGGAACCAGTTACTGGTATGACTTCTCTCAGATCACCGGTGGGCACTCGAAGATCATCTCCGACGCCAAGAATTGGCCGGCGATGAAAGGACGCAGCTTGGCCGGTTATCAAGCCAAACGCGTGTGGCTGAACGATGGCTCGGGGAAGTTTCAGGACGTGGCCCAGTTCGTCGGAGTCAGCGACCGGTACGATGGACGGGCCGTTGCCTTAGCCGACACTCGCAACCGAGGCTCGCTCGATGTGCTGGTGGCCAACCAGCGCGGGCCAGTCTGCCTTTACCGGAGCGAGGTCGCGCCGGAAAATCACTGGGTGGACCTGGAGTTGGAAGGGACGCGCAGCAATCGCAGCGCTATCGGAGCTCAAGTGCGATTGTTTTGGAACGGCCAGCAGCAACTGCAGGAGCTCGTCTCGGCCAGCGGCTACTCGGCTCAAAACCAACGCCGCCTCCATTTCGGTCTTGGCGCGACTTCGCAAATCGATCGCATCGAAATTCGTTGGCCATCGGGGCAAACGCAGACGATCACCGATCTCCAAGCTGACCAAATTCATCAGATCCGAGAACCAAAGTGAGCACGGAAATAAACTCTGCCCAGACTGCCCCTGCCAATTGCCAAGCCAATCCCACTCCGACCGTGGTCGCCGCGTCTAGCCCGCCAGTCGGTCCGGCTGGGGCCGCGCCTGATCAAGCTGCCAATGCGTCCGCGAAGTGGAAGCGGTATTTGACCTTTGAAAACCGCTTCCTGGCCCCTGCCCTGATCACCTGCATCCTGCTGGCGGGACAACTGACGTTTGGTTTCCTCGAAAGCTGGCCGCGGACATTGCTGGCGATCGGCACTTCGATCGCAGCCGAAATGCTGCTGGGCAAGTTCATGACCGGCAAGTTTCCGCATCTGGCCAGCGCCTACATCTCGGGCATCAGCGTCGGCATTCTGATCCGTTCGCCGTTTTTCTGGCCCTACGCTCTGTGTGCTCTGCTCTCGATCACCTCCAAGTACGTGCTCCGCTGGCGGAACCGCCATTTGTGGAATCCCTCGAACTTTGGCGTCAGCGCCATGCTCTTTCTGTACCCGACTGCGGTGGCCAGTTTGAGCATCCAGTGGGGAAACCAGATTTGGGCGATGTTGGTCGTGTGGTTTCTCGGTTCCTTGATCATCAGCCGGCTCAAACGCTTCCATATGTGTTTGACGTATGTCAGCTCGTTCGCCGCATTGGCGGGCTTGAGAAGTTTGATCACCGGCAGTCCGTTCCTGGCGAGCGTCGCGCCGTTGACCGGTCCGATGTACCAGTTGTTTATCTTCTTCATGATCACCGACCCGAGAACCACGGTCAGCAGTCGTCGTGGACAGATTTTGGTCGCGTTTCTGGTCGCGCTCGTCGAGATGATCCTGCGGCTGTCGGAAGTCATTCACGCGCCGTACTACGCCCTGTTTCTGGTCGGGCCAACGGCGCTGGTGGCGGAACTGGCCTGGAAACGCCGTCGCCCTGCCAAGGCTACCGCCTCCGATGCCACCGCCTTAGAAGGTAGCGCATCAGACGCTAGCGCGGCCCAAGACTGCGCTCAGCCGGCCATCATTGGCCGGGCTGGCAATTAAAAAGGCACAAATTTCTTCTTTAAAAAAGAACGTTTCCCTACGAGATTACGTCTGGTATATTCGGGGGCGTGCAAACGCCCGACGAGTAGCTTTTATTGGTGCTCTTGCTTCGCTCTTCCGATCTTTTCCTGCGCTCGTTTTCTGCTGTTAATCAAAGTGCTTTTCGTATCGAACGTCTAGGCAGACGACCGGCTGTGGCTGGGGGCTGCCCGGACTAGTCATGTTTTCGCGACTGATGTGGCCTTAGTTGGAAAGGGCGATCAGCGATGCTTGACGATCGAAATGTCCACCTATGCAATGCGTCGCTATGGCGAAAAGCGTTTCTGGAAACGCTCGCAATTGTGACGCTGTGCGTATTGGTGATTGGCGCTCGCTTTTTACCGACCGAGCTCGAGCGGCTGCGGGACAAGCCGGAGAAGTATGCTTGTTTCTGTGCCGTCGATCCCGAACGCTCCGGCGTTTTTTCGCTGGTCGCTTCGGTCGATCAGCCGCGCGTCGGCGACGCGCACGGTCGCTGTATTCAGTGGATCGGTTTATCGGACAAACCCGCCGTGCCACCGGTGGCTTGCCCGACGCAAGACGTCCAGTGCTTTGCGTTCGATGCGCATGACAGGCGGCTTTTCATGGGTGAGTTTGGCGGCAAGATCAGCGTCGCAGATCCGAAGTTTTCAGGACGCCCCTGCACCGCGCTGGGCCGCGTGCCTAAAGGCAACGTCCAACGCATGGACTGCAGCCAGGATGGCAAAACGCTGGTCACGCTGGATCGGTATTGCATCATGGCCTGGAATATCGACCGTTCCAGCCAAGCTTACGGTGCGCCGCGGTGGTGCCAGGTCGACCATGCGATCGACTGTTTTGGACTCTTTCCCGACTCGTCCAGTGGCGTCTATGTATCGCGGAGCGATGGACAATGCCAATTTGTTCAATTCGATGCGCTGCGCGGCGAGCCGCGCCCCATTTTTCAAAAGGTCGCTTCCGGCTGCTGCCGTTTGGCCGTCAGCCCGAACGGCCGCTGGCTGGCTGCCTCGCATGAAAGTGGCAAGCTCA
>JBQCJB010000740.1:0-3554 GCA_051953155.1 Aureliella sp.
TCCCAGGCTGTCTTGTTCGTTGCCGAACACGAATACGCCGCCCGGCGCGATGGTCTGCCCTACCGAGAGGCCTGCCCCGCTGTCGGTCAAAACGCCATCGATAAAGACTTGCCAACTGCCGTCCGAGTTGTTCCAGGTAACCGAAAGCGCGTGCCTGTTGCCGTCCAGCAGGGCGGTCTTGTAATTGGTGATGCTCGAATAGACGGCACCCGATTGGTGAGCGTCGATCTCCAGCCGCGAATCGGCGGTGATCATCAACGAGATCAAGTCCCCCGCAGCCGAGTTATAAGAGAACAACGTCGTTTCGCCGCCGTAGTCCGTCGCAGCGAACTGCATCTCGACCGTGTAAGCGCTGAGCGCCGTTTCCAGCCCCGCATCGGCGATCAAATAAGCGTCGTTGCCGGTTGCGTTGAGCGACAACCCGCCTTCGGTACTTTGAACGAGCTGGGCGGAAGTCGGTGCACTGCCGGTCGCAGCCAACGTCACCAGCCCTTGCGAGAACTCCGACGTGTTGCCGCTCGAGGACGAAGAGGTCGTCGTCGCGGTGATGATTTCGCCCGAATTGACCGCGGCTCCGAACGAGATGTTTGCAAAAGTCGCATTACCGCTGGCATCGGTCGAGACCGTAGTCGAACCGAGATAGCGTTTGCCGTCGCGTCGAGCCGGATCACCGCTGGCGCCCGAGGCGTAGAAGTGAATCAGCACTCCCGAAGCGTTGGCGGTGGTGTTGAGCGTTCCGCTGATCGTCACCGTCGAACCGTCGGTCGAGGCCGCGGTCAGCACCGGAGTGTTTTCCAGATTGTTAGCGCCGCTATCGGCGTCGAGCGTGTCATTGGCGGTCACGCCCGTCTCGCCGAGATCGATTCCAAGACCGGAGTTTCCGAAGATGGAATTGGCCACGAACATGTTGCCGCTGCCGGCGGTGCTTTTGACCGCGATGCCTGCGTAGTCTCCCTGGTCCACGCCGTTGTAGGCGATGGTGTTCGCTTGACCTGCCGCCGTCCCGCCGATGGTCGTATTGGCGGCGCCGTTTTGCAGAGTCACGCCATCTCCATAGTTGCCCCACACTTGAGTGCCAGTCGAATCCGTGCCGATCGCATTGCCGAAGATCACCGTTCCGGAACTGGCACCATTGATATTGATCCCGCCGAGCGTGTTGCCCCCGATCAGGTTGCCGCTGGAGCTGTCGCCGATCGACGTGCTGTCGCCACCACCGACGATATCGATGCCATAACCACCGTTGCCGATCGTCGCCGTGCCCGCGGAGTTGAGGCCGAGGTAGTTGTTCGCGATGACGTTCGAATCCGACAACTCGCCGCTGATTTTGATTGCGTCGCCGATATTTCCCGAAATGACGTTGCGGTCCAGCGAGCTGGAGCCGCCGATCGTATTAAAGCTCGCGTTGGTCAGTTCAATACCCGTGCCGTTGGCTGCAGCTGCACTGCCGGTCGCATTCAGCCCGATGGTATTGCCAGCGACGGTATTCCAACTCGATCCGGAAATCAAAATGCCGTCGTTGGTAAACTTCTGGATGATAAAGCCGCGCAGCGAACTGCCATCGCTGCCGGAACCCAGTACAAATCCATCGGTGACCACATTAGCGCCGGAGATGGCGATCAAGGGTGCCCCCGAAAAGTCGGCTTGGGTCGTCGCATTGATCGATACCTGGTCGGTAATCGTCGGCAGGATCGAGCTGAGCGTGATGGTGTGCACGCCCGCGCCGGTGATGTTGAACACGATTGAGTCGGCGCCGGCGTTGGCGTTGGCATCCAGAATCGCTTGTCGCAGCGAACCGGCCCCTGAGTTGGCCGTGTTGGTAACGGTGTAGATAGCTAGTTTGCCTTCCCACTCGTCTTCTCGCGGCCCAGCGGAAAAGCTGTGGGAGTCGATTTGCCCGAAGCTGACTTCGAGATCCCAATCGGCATCGCGATCACTCGCGCCAGTGGCATCCACGCTGGCTGCGACATCGACATCCAAAATTTCACCGAGGTTCTGCACGAACGTTTGGCCATCCGCAGTCGACGCAACCTGGCAGCCATACAGCAGTAGGTCGGCGTCGTCGGTTAACGACTCGCCCCAGCCAGCGATCAACTGCGCGTTGTCTGCCAGTGCAGCGGCGTCCAACCAATCGCTTCCCAGCTGGATCCCACCCGCCGCTCCGTGCGTTACCAAGTGGATGGAAGAATACTCAATGTCCCCACTGGCCAGCGCGCTGGCGATCTGCTGTAGACCGCTGGCGTGATCGTCCAGCAAGACGATCTCGAGCGTGCCACCGTCGCTGTACGACGACTGCAACTGGGCCAGCAATTGATCGAGATTCTCGAGGCTCGCGTCGACAAACGCAATATCGTGCCGCTCGGTCGACGCTGCCGAGCTGGTGAGGCTGGGCGCGACCGTTCCGTCGGCATCGCTTGTGGCCTTGCTTGTGCCATCGACGCTGCTGTCGACATTGTTAGACGTAGACGTCGTTGCCGTGGAATCAGCGGTCGCCGGTGTCGAACTGGCATCGGGGGGCGGCGCCAAGTTGAGATCGCTTGCGACGATTTCGAGGATGGCGTCGATGTCTGCCTGAGAGACGTCCGGGTTGATGCTCTGAGCGTCCGCATCGATCAGGTCGATCGGCAGGATGGTCGCGCTGTAGAGAAATCGGTCTTCGAGAACCGAGGCGTCCAACGGTGGCGGCGACGGCCGGCAATCGCGTAAGCGTGGACGTGGGCGTAGCTGCGCGATCCGGCGGCGTAGCGCGGCGACGAACTTCCGGTGCATACCCGCTTCCTTCACCGTCATCGACGAGCCGCTCACCTAACGACGAAGCGATAGGGAGAAGCGCGCGGGCAGCTCGATGCGCCCAGGTTTTTGCGGCAATTTTCACATTTTGGCTGGAGGCAATCTCGGCCGAATTGCCTGGGTTGGCTCGCGGGCGCGGCGAGCCATGCAACTCTACACGTCAGCAGGCGAGCGGCAAAAGATGTCGACTAGTTAATCCGGCGAATTTGCGTTTGGCTTGCCGGTTGGCACGTTGCCGACGGTTATGCCAACCATGCATCGTCGCCCCCTGCTGCAGCGAGGCAACCTTGCGCCGCAGGTAACGAAAGCGAGCCCACAATACCGAATCTGCTGAAAGTGGCTGCGCACGAAGTTCGCCCATTCGTTGTTTGTTGGCAGCACTGGAATGGATTCCTAATGACAGCATGGAAGCTGCGAAGCGTCGGCTGGATCTTCCTTGCGATTATGCTTTCGAGCATTGTCGAGGGGAGACTCTGCGCCCAGAAGCCCGTCTGCCTAACGCCGCCACCGCAATCAAAAGCGCTGCCGCACAGCGATCAGTCCGAACAATCGGACTGGTCGGCGGCTGTGGTCGCGCCGCCGCCGCCGAAGCCCTCGGCCGTCTCGCTCCTTCCACCCCCGGCCGCCAAGCGATCGACAGCGACCACGCCCATCACGATCCAGTTGACCGAAGTGCCCGCGCCGCGCAGCGCAAAAGAGCGTGCCGCAAAGCCAGTCTCACTTACTCCGCCGGCCCAGGACGCTCCAGCGGCGGGCCGGACCGCCAC
>JBQCJB010000741.1:0-5737 GCA_051953155.1 Aureliella sp.
TTGTTGGAAAGGCAGGGGCTCGATGAAGCGCAGCGTGGCGGCTTGAACCGCGCTGTCGGACATCAAAAACGAATGCAGCACTGGCAGCGTCACGTATTCGGACGCTCCGTCGAGCCGCGTTTCTTCGAGCGACACTACAAAATCGCTCTTCCCCGAGACCAGCGGATTTTTTAGCGAACTGTCCGATAAGTCACCGGCGATGATGCAGAAAGGGCACGGCGGCGTCGCGAGACGCTGTTGCAGCTGATCCCAGGCCGCCCCCAGCTCTTGCCCGGATGAACCTGTGATCGTCTCGAAGAGCCCCAGATGAGCCAGCCGCCGCGCGATCGACGAACCTTGGTTGGGCGGCCCTAGCATCACGATGCGGTGCAGTCGCGGCAGCACTTGTTCCGCGTCTCCCTCCCGCTGCCAAAGATCCAGGGCCCGCCGCACCACGATATTGCCGAGACTGTGGCCGACAAACGAAATCTTCGGGCGACCCGGCAAGTTTTCGACGAACTCACGCAGCGCCATGGCATGCTCGTCGACCGACGCGCGCGTGCTCGCGTAGCTAAAATGAATCGCAGTCGCGTCCCCGCGAGCCTTGAAAGCCCGCTCCAACGGCGCCATCGAATCGCTACTGCGCATCAGTCCATGCAGTAGAATCACGACCGCCGGAGTTGCGGGCTGGGCGACATCTCCGACCGGTTCTAACTGCTCCGCCGTCGCGACGCTCGGCGGATGCAACTGGCCGAGAGCCTCCAGACACGCTTCGCGGCTGCCCCAGGCGCGGCGCACATCGCGGGCGTCGAGAACTCGCCAGTGACCGGTCAAAGCATTCTGTTGTAAACGCCAACCGTCGTTCCAGCGGTGATCGGTCCAGAACTGTTGCCCGCCAAGCGTCGGCAGCGGTACGTTCCAGTGCCTCCGCGGCGCGGCCGCTTCCTGAGCTTCAACGAACGAGCTTGCGAGGCACCAAAGAAGCGACGCTATCAAGATCTTCGCAGGCCCGCAGAGCCCTTCCGTGAATCGGCGCGATTGCCTTTGGCAGCGTCGCATAAACACTCCATTTTCTCTAGCTTTCCGGCGCCATGCCGATCCGCCAGCACCTTGCGCAGCTTTCCCGACCAGCATTCATACCACGAATTGGGATAGGGACCAAGAACCTTTCTACCGCTTACTCGCTCAAGCGAGCACAGATCGGTGGGCGGCAGCGCGGGTCGAGTTTTTCCAAAAAAGGTTTTCGCCCGGTGTAAGATGGTGGGCCGAACTCGAGAGTATCTATCTGGGAGAATTAGCATCTTGTCACGATTCCCAGAAACTCGCATCAGCTTGATACTGCGGTTGGCCGCGGCGGACGACGTCGAGGCTTGGCGCGAATTTGCGGTCGTCTACGCGCCCGCAGTCTATGCGCTGGCCCGCAGCCGTGGGCTCCAGGCAGCTGACGCCGAAGACTTCGTCCAAGAATTGCTGCTGGCCGTCGCCCAAGCCGCTGGCCGCTGGCGCCCCGACAGCAGTCGCGCTAATTTCCGCACTTGGCTGTTCCGCGTGGCTCGCAACTTGTTCGTCGACCATTACCAGTCGGTCCGCCGCACCGCCACGCACGCCGTCGGGGGCGAGGACCTCGCAGTCGACGAGCTTGCCGCTACCAGTTGCGCCGAGTCGGAGCTCGAGCAGTTGTTCGAGCTCGAGTACCGTCGAGCCCTGTTTCATCGCGCTGCCTGCCTGGTCCGACAACGCGTCGAAGAGCTCACCTGGGCAGCCTTCCAAGCGACGGCAATCGATGCCATACCCGCCGCAACCGCGTCGAGCCAACTTGGCTTGTCGATCGGCAGTGTATATGTCGCCCGTTCGCGCGTCATGAAAATGCTCCGCAGCGAAATCGAGCGCCTGGAAACCGAGCTCGGGCAAGCTCCAACTCATCGGACTTTGCAAGATGGAGGACAATCATGAATGCGTTTGTGCGCAAGTCGCACAGCGGTTGTCCATCGCGGCAAGCCTGGACCGCTGAGCTCGATGGGACGCTGGACGACCCGTCGCTGTTGGAGCACATCGAGCAGTGCGCAGCGTGCCGGCGCGTCTTGGATGAAGTCGCAGCCGACGACTCGCTGTGGAAAGAGGCCAGCGACACGCTGGCGACGCCGCCGATCGACATGTCGCATTTGACCGCGTCGATTTATCCGATGTCGACCGACGAGGAGACGAGCGCGATTGATCCATTGTGCGAGCACGAGATTGCGCACTTGCAACGATTGCTGCCTCCGGCCAGTCACCCGGAACTGCTGGCCCGCATCGGCCGCTACGACCTCGAACATCTGATCGGCCGTGGGGGAATGGGGCTGGTCTTCCGCGCGTGGGATAGCCAACTGCATCGCGTCGTGGCATTGAAGACGCTGGCCATGGCTCTCTTGCCCTTGGGGACCGCCCGCGAGCGCTTTATTCGCGAAGGTCGGGCGGCTGCGATGCTGGCGCATCCTCACATCGTGCCGATGTACGACGTCATTACCGAACTGCCGGTGCCAGCCCTGGTCATGCAGTACATCGCCGGCCCGACGCTCGAGCGATGGGTCGCCGAGCACGGTGCGATGCCTTGGCAAGATGCTGTGCGGATCGGCTCGCAACTGGCCGACGCGCTTGACGCGGCTCATGCGCAGGGCTTGGTGCACCGCGACATCAAACCGAGCAACGTGCTGCTGGAGGCCGATGGCACGCGAGCGCTGCTGACCGATTTTGGCTTGGTCCGGGCTATGGACGATGCGGCGCTGACGCACAGCGGCATGTTGGCCGGCACCCCTCACTTCATGTCGCCCGAGCAAGCTCGGAGCGAAGATGTCGACGGCCGCAGCGACCTGTTCTCGCTCGGTTCGCTGCTCTACTTTGCGATGTCCGGCCAACCTCCGTTTCGCGGCCGCGAACCGATGGCGGTTCTCAATCGCTTGTGCCACACAGCCCAGTCCCCGCTGTGCGAAGTCGATCGTGAAATCCCGCTCGAGGTCTCGCGCCTGGTCGATCGTTTGCTCAGCAAACAACCCGGCAAGCGTCCGGCCACCAGCCGCGAAGTCAGCGAAGAACTGCGCTGCCTGCTGCGCGCGCCGCGACGGCTGCGACGCCAGCGACCGAAGACGCGGCTGACCAGCCGGACCAGTCTGCTGGTCATCTGCTTGGCCTGCCTCGGGCTGCTGGCAGCAGGCTTGATTTGGTCGTCGAAAATGCAAACGCAGGAAACACGATTCCCATCGCCAGCCAAGTCCTTCCCGACCGCTTCGGGCCCCATTTTGGCCGCCGATCCATCACGGCCGTCGTCCGACGCTTCCGATCACGAGTTCGCCGAAGGGCAGCCGGTCGCTCCAAGCCTTGGTTCGGCTGCGGACCGCAGTGCGTTTGCCGACTTGGAGTCACTGGCTCGCGAAGCGGCGGAGCTAGCCATCGCCATCGAAGTCCTCGACGAAAGCGTACCTGCGCTGCCCGCGGGCGGACTGTCCGGCCGCGAAGCGTTCGCGCCAATGTCGCGGGCGGCAGTCTCGCTCGATGTAGAGCTCGAGCACCTGCGCCAGCGGCAGGCCGAAACGCTCGCCGCGCCCGTCAATCCTTAGTCCCTACTCTCGTCTGCCAATTGGAGTCGCCGATCATGCGCGTGCACATTCGCTCGAAATGGATTCTGTTCGCAGCCGCAGCACTGGTCGCGTTGACCGGCGCTCCGCTGGCTTGGATGCTTGCCCAGCAGCCCGCTGCGCGAAGGTCTAACCTGACGCCCCAACCCACGCTGCAGGTCGGTCGGCCGCCTGGCACGCTCCGGTCCACCAGTGGAACTCGGAGCCCGTCGCCCTATCCAGCAGCGGAGAGTTCCGCTCTGGCTGCCGGTTACGGTCCGGGCATCGGCGCCGAGGGCGAGGCCATGAGCGACGGCGCGAAAGGGTTCCACTTTGCCCTCATATCGAGTGACGGGGAACGTACCGAACTGACTGCGACGCGGCTGTATCGCTACCAAATGGTTCATGGAGCTGCCAAACCGAAGCGGCTCCCAACGGAACATCCGGGTGGAGCGGCCGCGATGGGCGGCGGCTATGGCTCCGAAATGGGCGGTTACGACGCGATGGGGATGGGCGGCTATGGTGGTGGCATGCCAAGCACCAGCGGTGCAGCTGCGTCCGGGCCTGGCGAGGCGAGCTCGCAAGATCTGATCCTGTGGGCCTATGTGTTTGACGAGCTCCCCCTACCGTCCGAGGGCGAGACGAGCGACGAAGCGGAAACAGGTGACTCCGAATTGTTGCGGCCGCAAATCAAGGTTGTCGTCCCCTGGCGTGGCGGCGCTAGCTCAGGGGCAGGGTATGGCATGTCGGCTATGACGCCTTATGGATACGCCGGAATGCCCGCGGGACCGATTGGCGCGGCAGAGGAGGGCATGGGCATGATGGGCATGTCCGGCGAGCCGCACATGCAGCCGCTCGAGGACAGCCCCTTGTTCTTAACAGCTCGAGAAAGCGGTCGGAAGTCGGCTGAGGATGCAGGCGAGCAGCGCCGGCGCGAGTTAGCCAATATTGCGCAGCTCGTGCGGCTCGACATCTGGATCCGCGACGCGCAAACACTGCTCCAAGCCCGCCGCAACGACGCTGGAAAATTCGCCGCAGCCGAGCAGCATCTGAAAACGTTGCTTGCCGAAGAGTACGACGCGCAGCTCGCCAAGCAGCGCAGCGATGTCGCCAGGTTGCGCGCCAAGCTCGAGCAACTCCAAGCGGATCTCGATCGTCGCGCTCAAGCCAAGGAGCGCGTCGTCGCGGTGCAGCTCGGCCAACTCGTGCTCGAGGCCCAGGGGTTGCTCGGCGAGGAACGCTGAAGGCAGTTCACGGCGCTGCTGGTCGAGGCAGCCCGTGGTGGATTTTCGAGTCGAGCCTGGCCACAATAGCCTCCGTCTTCGGAGCCGCCAGCGAGCGCGGAAGTCGCCGATGCTCGGGTCAGGTTCGTCCATTTCTTTGAGAGAATCCATCATGCGCAGTGGAAGTTTTGCCTGGTGTCTATGCGGCATTTTCTTGATGGCCGCTGGCGGAGTTCTTCGAGCCGTGGAACCGGAAACGCTTCCGCTCTGGAAAGAGGCTGCACCTGGAGCTCTCGGCAAAGAGGACAAGGACATCCCGAAAACGATCGTGTATCGCTTGCCCGCCTCGGACCAACCGACGGCCGCGCTGGTGATCTTGCCCGGCGGTGGCTACGGTGGTCTGGCGATGGACCACGAGGGGCATCAGATCGCGCGCTGGGCAAACGAGCTCGGCATGTCGGCTTTCATTTGCGACTATCGCCATCGCGGCAAAGGCTATGGCCATCCCTCGCCGCTGCTCGATGCGCAGCGACTGATCCGTACGGTTCGCAGTCAGGCTCGCCAGTGGAACGTCGACCCGCAGCGGATCGGCATCATCGGCTTTTCAGCCGGCGGGCATTTGTGTTCGACCGTGATCACGCATTTCGACAACGGCAAGGCCGACGCGGCCGATCCGATTGACCGAGCGAGCTCGAGGCCCGACTTTGCGATCTTGTGTTATCCGGTGATCGATTTCGACCAGCCTTACACGCACAAGGGAAGCCAAAAGAATCTGCTCGGCGAAAATGCCGACCCGGAGCTCATCAAATCACTGACCAATTCGACTCAGATCACTCCGCAGACGCCGCCATCGTTTCTGTGGCACACAGCGGAAGACAAAGTCGTGCCCGTTGAAAACAGTTTGCGTTTTTACGCGGGGCTGACAGCTGCGGGTGTGCTGAGCGA
>JBQCJB010000742.1:0-2899 GCA_051953155.1 Aureliella sp.
CTACCCGCTGGGAGTCAAAGTCCGGCAGAGCGCGGACGACGGGCAGTTCGTCGAACTGGAGTTCCACGTCTGGCTCGCGCGAAGCGATGTTCATCATGCACAACCCCGAAGGCCGCGGGGCGATGACTCGCTGCGAGTCGGGCGAAAACGCCAGAAAACCGCGCGCGACCGCCTTGTGCGTCGTTTTCCGCAGGAGCTGGCCATCCGGCCAGGACCAGACCCAAGTGAACTTCGCTCCGATCGCAGCCACATGGCTCGCGTCGGGCGAGAAGACCAAACGCATGACTTCGTCATGCCCCGTCCACGCGACTCGCTTGGGCTCAGCCTTACGTGCGCCGCTGAACAGCTCCGGAGCGCCCGATACGGCATAGACCGAACCGTCCATCGCAGCGATGGCCAGCGAATCCGCCTTGGGTGACAAAGCGACGCAGCTGGGATGCAGCTCGCGCAGCTCGAGGCCGGCCGCGACGCGGCGCGACAGGTCGACCAAAAGAATGTCGTTCCAGCTGCCATTGCCGTTTTGCATGCTGGTGGTCAAGGCCGCGCCCATTTGGCCGCTGTCGCTGAGCGACATGTCGGCAACCCACCGCCGCAGCACCGCATTTTTCGAACTGTATGTATAACCATGCTGCCACAGCAGCAGTGCCTCGAGACCGGCGATCGCGAAAATCACCGCCAGGCATCCTGACCACAACAGCGCAAAGTTCCCTAGACGCTTGGCCAATTGCCGCGGAACCGAGAAAGGCGTGCTCATCTGTCGATTAGCCCATCGTCAAGTAGCAAAGAAGGCCGATCTGAAAACTCGCCAGCGCCGCAGCCGAGACGATCCCGTACCGGCGACAATACTGAAAGACGGTGATGAGCACGGCGCACACCAGAGCCGTGCCTGCCAGTTTGACCAGCACGAACAGCCACACGTCGCCTCCTTGCACGTCGAGCAACCATTTGCCGACCGGGTTTCTCTCGAAATCGCTGATCACTTCGTGGTTGAGCACCACCAGGGCCGCGTCGTGAACCGAAACGGCAGCGACGATCAGGCAACAGAGCCAGAACGCGAAGGTGCTGGCCACAGCCCGTCGCTGCGTCTTAAAGGCGTCGGCGAAGGCCGCAATCGGGATCGACGACGCGGAAACCGCTACCATCGAACACGGGCTCGCCGGTCCGAACGCATCGTTGCTGATGCAATCACTTGCCATAACCGTCCTGTCGGTAAAAGCGCGACTGTTGAAATGACCGTTCGAATTAACCCTCCGAGATTAGTGAAAGTTTCGCGCCTGACTACCGCCGGCATCGAGCTTACCTTTTTGTCACAAAATCGCACCCCCCGAGCCGCGGCCCCAAGGTGACTCGGGGTGACTTGTCAGAGCGGTTGGCTGTCGAAGACAACCGGCATACAAGAATGAAGCGTCAGCGCCTGCTCAGGTGTCGAGCAGTTCGCGAAACTTCGACCAGAAATCGCGATCTCGAGACCACTGGTCCGGCGGGATCTGGTTTTTAAAGCTGTCCAGATAGTCGAGCCGTTGGTCGACCGCGTGCGTGAAAGAGTACGTTGGCGAAGCCATCGGATTGACCCAGTCCGGATCGCCCGGCTGGATGCTGCGCACATCACTGCCGTTGATGCGCAGGTTGGCCGTCAGCGTTGGCAGCTTCATTTGCAGCTCGTACATCGCTTTCTGCGAGAAGCTCAAGCCTTCGGTGGCCGATTCCCAGGCGTCGCGCACGTCGGCAGGCGTCGTGCTGTCGGGAAAGCGAATCGTTTGAGCGATCCCGACCTGTGTGAGACCGTCACGATTGAAATCGACCTGGGCAGGAGGCGGAATCAGCAGATTGGCCGCCCCTTCGTCCTGGAGTTGTTCGACGTCGATCGGCTGTGCCAAGCGGTGGATGGTCTGAATGGTCGAGAGCTGGTCTTTGTCCAAACCTCGCAAGTAGTTGACGGGCGAGACGTAGCCTCCGCTCCGGTAAGCGTCCAAGAGGATCTGGCCGTAGTCGCGCTGCAGCGCCGCCGGGTCGAAGGATTTGTCGCTCGAGCGAGAGCCTGCCGCGCCGCCGTAGGCCTGCATGCCGAAGTTGTTGAACCACTCGTTCCAATCGGCCGTGATTTCCGCTTCCGTGGCTGCGGTCGCCGCGAGCGCGTCTTTGCCGGCTGCCTCGCGCCCGCTGGCTGCCTCGCCTTCGCTAGCTGTCTTATTCGTTTCGCTGCCCGGCGGACTGACCGGCTGAACGCTTGACGGAGTGCTCGACGGATCAGCAGCGACCCCGGCGGCCGAGGCGAACCCCTCGCGTCCGAACTGTGCTAGCACAGCGGTAAAGGTGTCTTGGAGCTGATGCGCCATTTGCAGCCGCTTGTCGCGGGTGCTGGCTGGCGGAGCGTCGGCTCGGCCGAGAACGTCGAAATTGGCTGCCGAGCGCGTGGCCGAGTGGAGGGTCATGAGGAGGCGCGTCCGCTGCAAAAGGTTTTAGAAGGATGTAGGTGAGCGCGTCACGATCAGGACAGCGTATCCCGTGGGGTTATCGGCGCCGGACAAACCGACTCTTCAAACCCCTAGCCAGGACAAATCTTTGGCAAGCAATTTGCAACGTTTGCGTCGACTAGAGAAATGCACTCGCGGGCAACCGCTGAGAGGAAATCGTCGCCGCGGCCGCAATTTTTTGTAACGCCTCGTTTTTCTAAGATCCCAGAGTTTTTCTAAAGCCCAGGAACGTCCAAGCGCGCCTGCAGGGTAAACCAATCCAGAAGCCGCCAGGGGAGATCTTGCCATGTCCAAGAGCACCAGTAACGCCAAGGCCAGTGGTTCGAAGAACGCCAGCGAGGCCAAGACGACAACCAATCACAAAACGATCCGCCAGTGGGTCGAAGAGCGTGGTGGCGTGCCAGCCACGGTCGAAGAAACAGCTG
>JBQCJB010000743.1:0-3221 GCA_051953155.1 Aureliella sp.
TTTTACGGCTGGATGCCAAGCTACACGGACAGCGGGCCGAAAGGTGGGTCAGGCTGCTGTGGCAATACCGTTGTTTGTCGCAGAGGGACTTATCAATGGCATCTTTGATTCGGACGAGACTATTGTCGAGCAAGATCAGCGGGAACGTCGGGAACGGCAGTGGAAACAACATTGGCGCGACCACCCCAATGACAACCCTGCGATGCATGAGGCCTTCAGGGACGACTACGAATAGCGCAACAGCACCGAAAAATTTCGGTAACAAAGCGATGCACCCAAGCCGCGGATCGGGCATTTGATGGTGGATAGTTTTTTAGCCGCGACTGGGTCATCATGAGCGTTATGCGATTGAACACAATGCAATTCACAATACGCGACACAGTTTTGGCGACTACCGGCGTTGCGTTTGTACTGCTATCAGAAGCCGGTTTTTCCGCATTCTCTCGGATCATCGACTTAGCGCCCTTCGAACTATATCCCATTGTGCTGCCGGCACTTTGTCTTCTACACATCGCAGTTGCCGTAGCTCCCGCTGAAGGCAACGCCCAGCCTATTCACGAAAATAGCCTAGAATACGGTTGCAAATGGACTTTTGCTTTGTTCCTTCTGGTTTCCACTGCATTCATATCAACGCTTTTTCGTCGATGGGAGTTTGCTGGACCGATGGCAGGCATGGCAAACTGCATCAACCTTGTAAACACGGCGATCTCCCAATCAATCGCCGGAGTCGTTGCGATTGTTGCCCTTCGCGTCCTCTGCGCTCGCAAACTATTTGTGACATTGGTATCCTGCATTTCTATGCTTTATTGGGCACTTGTTTTGATTTTGCACTTTATCGGTTGATGGCAGTATGTGAAACATGCCGTCCGTGGTCAGTCGCCTTTCGCTCCGCGACCGCGAAAGTCGCGAGAACCCGCCGCCGGACATGGCGTGATGGAAAACACTCACTTGCAGCTTGTCGTGTCGGCCGTAGGCGCGGGTGCGCGCGACTTTCGCTGAGCGAAAGGCGACAATCGGAATCTACACGCCCAGGCGTTTCTTGGCTTCTTCGAATCCAGGCGAACGGTGGCCGTATTCGCTCGCAGTGACGCGAGCTAACGCGACGAGTTGATTCCAGCGAAATGCCGGGCGAGACGATGCAAACTCTGCGGACGCCGTGTGGTAGTACTTCTCGGCGTGCAGCGCGCCGTCTTCGCTGGTCGCAAATTTCAACATCAAGTCGAAGACCGGTCGAGGCTCGTTGCCTAGCTGTCCGTATCGAGCCACCAGAGCCGCTGCTTTTAGCTGATCGTTTGCTTTGATGGCTTCTTCCGTATCTTGCAGCAGCGCCTTCGACGTGGTCGAGCGCACTTCGGACAATTGTTCTGCGAACGGGTAGGGCTTCGCGTTGGAATGTCGGCTCTGCCCGCCGGTGTGGAATGCTCCGACAATCAAGCTTGCAACAACGTTTCTTGGGTTGCTTACGCGGACGATATTGCGCCAAGCATTGGCCGCATCAGAAGCATGAACGCCGACTGAATCGCCATGGCAGCTTCCAGCCGGCTTTTCAGAGTTAGCTGCGGCCTCGGTGCGGCCTGGATCGT
Organism: Aureliella sp.; assembly: GCA_051953155.1. GTDB lineage: Bacteria > Planctomycetota > Planctomycetia > Pirellulales > Pirellulaceae > Aureliella. The sequence goes on from JBQCJB010000743.1 coordinate 1,584, forward strand.
GTAGCACCAGCATGTTGGCAGAGACTGAGAGCGCTTCGCCGACGGCCTCGGGTGCAAAGCCTTCGGCCAGCGCCTGCGCTACAGCGTCTGCCGCTTGCTCCCGGCTTCCACGGAATATGGTGGTCGCGAGCTGTAGCAGCCACCCGTCCTCGCCAGCTTTTTGTCCGAGTGGACGACCGACCAACTTGTACTGGTCGAGCAGCGATGGAAGCACCGACCGGATGGCAGAGGGTTGGTAATTGGCTTGCTGCATTCTCTGTTCGGTGCTGGCGCAGTACCGAATTGACTGGCGAAGCATGCAGTGTCCCCACTTTTCGCCAGCGAGCTCGAGAGTGTCCATGGCACGCCACGCCAGCACCACGCGATGCACCTCGACTTCGTCATCGACTTCGTACTGCAAATGATTAAAAGCTTCGCCAATCGGCAGGTTGGCTAGCGATGCGAAAACGCGGTCGGCCATTTCGATGTCGCCGGTCCGTGCAATCCGACGCAGATGTTCGCCAGGGTGAGCATTCTGTGGTATCTCGACTGGTTCGACTGCGTGAAGGACCTCGTTGGCTCGACCGCCAAGCGCCTGAATTCGATCAGCGTTGCGATACAGAACTTTCAGGACCGGAAGTGGCCGCAACTCTGGCGGCAGCTGCTGGGCCATGCGGTAGGCAGGCGCCAACGCCATAAATGTGTGGAAACCGATGTAATCCTGGCCGCCGAAAGTCCGCGCATTGGCCAATGCACCCGCGGCGACCAGGGTCTTCAAGTCGGTGCCGGTTTGAATCTTTTCGATGAGTGAGGCGGTCAGTGCCGGTGCCGGCGTCTCCTGCATTAGCGCCACTAAGGGTTCCAGCTCGCCAAAGTTCAGGGCGGCCTCGGCTTCGTCCGCGCTCGCCTGCGAAATGCCGAGCTCATTGGCGAGCGACGTTCCCAACCCAGCCAGGAGCATTCCGCTGCCGACATTTTCCAAAAATTCTCGACGATTACGGGTCATTGTTTTTTCCCCTCAGTGAGAATGGCTCGGGTCGGGACGCGGCTGGCGGGCCGAAGAGGTGTCCATCTTAAGTATCGTTCGAGCGTTGTGAGACGAGCTTGGTTAGTCGTCGACCGCTTCCCACGTTTTCAGCTTCAGTGACTTCGCTTTGTCGGCGTCACACTGCCAGATTGTCGTCTGGGAGTCTGCATGCGGCACTCCAACGCCGCGACGTTCGCTCTTGCTGATCTGTTGTTCGGACCGAGCAGGACGAATATCGGACAATGCGACGACTACACTGCCGGTAACCAGCCGACTAGTGTTGGACCTGCTCACATGCGAAAATTCGACACTCATCGTGTCTCGGCCGGAGCGTCCAGTAACTGATGAACTGAACCCCCACCTTCCCGTAGTGTAAAGCAGCGCGGAGACGATTGAAATGTTGGTTGGACCAGACAATTGCAGTTACGTCTCCCTGGCTTCGCCTTCTCACGTTCGCTTAAGGAGCGGACCGACCCGCAATGGTCACGCTGCCCCTCACCCCCCGGCCCCCTCTCCCCGAAGCGGGGCGAGGGGGAGACTGGTCGGGATTGGGGCTCTTCGTTTTGATTCGGCGCGTGTGGCATTACGTCGGCGCCGCGCGCATAGAAATTATTTTGGTTCGGCAGACTTGT
>JBQCJB010000744.1:0-3908 GCA_051953155.1 Aureliella sp.
ACCGCCAGACGTGCGACTTGAATAGCGGATCGATTTTCTAGGAATCCAGCGGGGCTCTCTACTGAGCTCTGCAGAACTCCGCTTCGGGCAGCGCCGTCGTGCTCTGGCAATGGCAGGAAAAATAGGCCCGGAGGGACTCGAACCCCCGACCAAGGGAGTATGAGTCCCCTGCTCTAACCGACTGAGCTACAGGCCCTTTTCAGCGTTTTTCGCATATTCCCCGAGTTTTGAACAGTTGGCAACTGTCGCCAGCTTTCGCCCGGAAGCTGCCTTGATCCGCCCGAGGAGCACTGTCCGTTCCACTGCCCGAGATCGCGATCAAACTGCGAATCAAGCCTCGCGATCGCCTCTGGCTCGGCGTCTGGCATCAGAAGGCCGTCGTCTCGAAAGCGAAAGGAATCGCCGAACGCCACATGATAGCCTGGATGGCCTTGGGCTGCACGCCCTCCGCCACCGACCACGCCCCGCAGGTGGGCTGGAGAATGCGGAAGTCGCTCGCGCAGCTTGTGGGACTGGAGAATAAAGTACGCACCAACGGCACAGCGCAAAAACTACGCGGAGACCGCCGCCCCGCCCGAATCGTCGGCGGGCACCGTTCCCTCGATGCGCAGCTTGGCGGATTCTCGAAAATTGCGCGAGTCGGGATTCCGGTGTCCGCAGGGTTTCGTAAACAACCAACGGCCTGCTGATGGCCAAGCACGGCCAGGGCGACTCGGCCGGCGGGCTCGACAAGCCTAGCGGTATCACCAAGACGCAGACCGCGTCGAGCGCTCTAACGCTCGGTACGGGAATTCGCTGGTCTCCGAAGGTCGTCTGCCAACTGCTGACTGGTCACTCGGAACGGTTCGAACAGATCAGGCCTGGTACTGGCGGAACCGTGGAATGAGAATTCGAACTCAGCCTCTTTTCGCGAACGAACAGAACCGCTTGGTTTGTAAGTTTCCTCATGATGTCGAACATGTTTCGCAAACCAATGGCCGTCTACCTCGGCCCACACCGAACGGATTTCACTCCTGAATTCTTTCGTTCGCTCGTCGAATGCAACGTTCAAATCGACCGGGTGGTGGTATTTCACGAATACAGGCACATTGTTCCTCTGCCTATCAAAGTACACGGACAGGCGCAGGCGGGGATTCGTGCCGAGTTTCCACTCGGTCCTGAGAAACCTCGCATTGCACTGTGCATGTAGCAGCTTTCTCTCATCAAGAATCTCATGCCATGAGTCTGAATCGCATTCGCCTCTTTCGATCTTTTGCAGATAGCAAAGCGTTGAGTTCCACGGGTCGACTGCATTCATTCCTATTGAAACCGGTAGCTCCTGCGAAGAACCTTCGAGAGTCCTTACCACCTTTTCACCGTCGGTAAAGTTCGCGCGCCACGTTCCATAAAGAACAAAATCGTCCCGAAAGAAGTCCCGCCGCGAGTCCTGACGCGACAAGCGACGGCTCGCGTCCTGCAAGTACAACGACTCGATCTCCACCGAGTAAGGCAGACCGTCGATCCCTTGCTCACCTACGCTCTGGCTTTCAATCTTGGCAGTGCCAGAGGTGACGAAGTCCGTCCAGCTCGCTCTGTTCTCTGCGAAATCGGCGATCGCATCCATTACCAACTGATGTGAGCAGTCCGTAAATGTGACCTCGGACACCAGTTGGCCTTGTGTCAGGGGCGAACGGAACACTGCGACCACGTAGAAGCAAACAGCCACGCATAGCAGCCTCGTCATAATCCACTCCCTGGGTTACGTGCCTGCAAAGTACACCAACATGTAAGGCTCGATTAAGTCCAGCAACTGCGGCATTTCAGCAACGAGCTCCAAGTGCCCGTCTTTTACTTGCTTGCGCGCCAGCGCGATTTCACGTTTCGTGGCGCCCGGCACTGCCATCGAGAGTTCGGCTTCTGTTGCCGACGGAGTAGCTCGCACGGCCGCTACGACATTCTGAGTGCGTCGGGCGGAAGCGTGCGCGTCGCGAGCGGTTTTGTTCAGCTCCGCGCGACGCACATTTTCAGCAAGCATCGCCTCATCGAGATTTCGGCAACACAGGAGAAAAAACTCAGCAATGAATTCCCACTCGACTTTGCTCTTGCCAACGTCCGGTTTTTGAATTGTCACCGTCGTTACAGCAATCGCTCCCGATTCCGTGCTGGCCCAACGGTTGACTGACTCTTCGAGACTTGCTGCTTCGACGTTAGCTCTCAACGCGTCAGCCAATTCCCGTCGCGACGCCGGACTGTTCCCGGAGGTCCGCAAATAGATTTCCCTGGCCTGCTGCTTCCAATGCTCGGACGTTTCAAACGAGCGGCAAAACCAAGCCAGGCACTCGGATTCGGACTGTCTGTTTTTCTTGGTCACGTTAATCAACTTTCACGTCAATCATTGGCCAGAACACTGCGTCAGCAAGAATTCTTGTTTCGTATGCTCTCGCCTTTTTCGCTTTGCCAGACATAGTGTCCGGATCGGCTACGACCAGGATATCCAAACCCTTGGTGACGCTGTTCGCGACCGTCATTCCCGCTTTCGATGCCAGCTTCTCTGCCATCGCTCGGCTGATGCGTTCGCCTCGAATCGTGGCCAACAGCTCCCCGGTGAAGCATACCGACTTGCCCGCTAACTCGTTGGAGCGCGCGGCAACACGAGCGCCGTCTGAAATGATCGCCAACTGCCGGGCAGTCGTCTCGAGCATCTGATCCAGCGCCGACGCATTGAGTCCCAGCAGTCGCGTTACGGCATGTAGGTCCTGCCGCTCACATTCCGAAACGACGCCATCGGACAAAGCAGCCACGACCAGGTTCTGAAGGTAGCGCTCGTGCATCAGCAGTACTTGGCTTCTGGACAGCCCCAGCGTAATTGCCGATTCGACCAGGACGTCCTCTTCGCGCTCGTCGATCGTTCGATCTTCCAGCACTCGATCCAACAAAGCCAGGTAAGCCAAGACTTTTGACGTGGATGATTCCACGTCGTGATGTACCAGGTCCAATATCCTCTGAAGGAATCGCGGTGGTGCGGATTTCCTTGCCTCGGCTGCCTCGCGACAATAGCAGGCGGTTTTCAAGCTCTGCAGCTGCGGCCACTCGAGGTCCACGAGATCCTCGTGCTCTTCAAGTGCGCCGTTCTCTATCATCCGCTGAACGATCGCCGCGGTCATTCGTGCATCACAAATAGCCTTATGGGGAATGCCCTCAAATGGAATGCCCAATCGTTCGAGGATGCAGGCCAGCGATCCGCCGAAGTGAGCCTTGGTGCACATCAGTGGCACGGAAGGCAATTTGGTTGCCAGTCGCTCGTATTCATACTGAAGAAATCTATGGTCAAATCGCACATTGTGACCCGCCAAAACCTTGCATGGCTTCAACACCTCAATCAGGTCACCTGCCACCTGATCAAACCGAGGCGCATGCTTCACATCGGCGCTGGTGATACTATGAATCCCTGAATCGCCAATGTCTCGATCCGGGTTGACGAGCGTTTCGTACTCGAGCTCGACCTGGCCGCGTTCGTCCAAGACCACGACCCCTATCTCAATCACACGATTGAATAGGTGCGGTAATACGCCGGTCGTCTCAAGGTCCACCACTGCGATACGTCTCATGTTCCACACCCAGCATTGCAGATTGTGGTGCAGACACATGGCAGCTTGGCGTTCTTTCGCCGATCCGTAAATCAGACAATCGCTTTCATGGATGCGATGTCGCAATTCGCTGCCGATATGACGTCTGCAATCGCATTAAAAAGTTACCGTACGCTGGCATCATATTAACAGGGTTGGTTCGCCGACTGCAATCGCGCGTCCGACGAAGCGATGGCACGGCCGAAATGCGATGGGGTCGACCGTCACAGAGTTGGGCGGCGCCGATCGTCTTTAGGACTGCCGAGCAATAGACTGTCCGCGCGCCAACGTGACAGAGTGCGA
>JBQCJB010000745.1:0-3274 GCA_051953155.1 Aureliella sp.
CGAGATGCCGCCGCTGGACTCGCCTCAGCCGCAGGCGAAGGCCAAGCAAGCGATGCTCGCGGACCTTTTTCAGACGCTGGTCGCCGCCGACGCCGCTCGTACGGCTGGCGAAGGTCGGGCTACCCGCCGCCGCATGAACCGTTACGAGTACGAGAATACGCTGCGAGACCTCTTTGATGCGCCTTGGCTGCAGATCAAAACCATGCTGCCCGAGGACGGCGAGGCATATCGCTTCAACAAAGTCGGCGACGCGCTCGATGTTTCGCACGTGCAAATAGCCCGCTATCTGGCTGCCGCCGAAGCAGCGGCGCGTCAGGCCATGGCCGACAGCCTTGACCGACCTGAGACGCGCATCGAGCGGATCTACGCTCGCGATTGCCGGGCCTTCAACCGCAAAGTGCAGTACTCGGTATTCAATCGCAGCCCCGAACGCTCGACGTTTCCGATCATCGGTTTCGAAGCCGACATCGATGTCCTCGAGCAGAAGGCGCCGATGAGCGTCGGAGCCAGCGATCCCGAGCGCCGCGAACTGGAGGCGATGGGCGTGGTCGCCAGCACCTATGAGCCGCTGGAGATTCGCTTCGATGCGTTCAAAGCGCCGCGGTCCGGGCGTTATAAACTTCGCTTCAATGCCCTCTCCTTTTGGGCAGGCCCCGAGAGCAAGGAGAAATGGTGGCGGCCCAGTCGCACCGACATTTCCAAGGGGCGCACGCGCGAACCGGTCAGCGTCTACTCCGAAACGCCGCCACGACTGCTGCGCAAGCTCGGGACCTTCGAAGTCTCGCCCGAGCCGTCGGTGCAAGAGCTGGATGTTTACCTCCTGGCCGGCGAGACGATTCGCCCCGACGCCGTGCGGCTCTTCCGATCGCGGCCGCCGGGACCGTGGCGCAATCCACTGGCCGTCAAAGATGGCCAGCCTGGAGTCGCATTCCGCTGGCTGGAAGTCGAAGGCCCGATCATCGAGCGTTGGCCCGGCGCGGGCCATGAATTGCTCTTCGACGATTTGCCGCTGAAGACAGTTGCCGGCCGCGTCACCGTCGATTCGAACGATCCGCAGGCTGATGCCGAACGATTGTTGCGGCGCTTTATGCAGCGAGCTTACCGGCAACCGGTGGAAGACGAGGATGTCGCCGGCTTTCTCAAGGTCGTTACCGCGGCCTTGCAATCGGGCAGCTCGTTTGAAGAGGCCATGTTGGCTGGCGTTTCCGCCGTGTTGTGCTCGCCGGCGCTGGTGACGTTTATCGAACAGCCCGGGCCGCTGGACGACTTTGCGTTGGCGTCGCGGCTCTCGTATTTCTTGTGGAATTCCGAGCCTGACCAGGCGCTGCGGGCCGTCGCCAGACAGGGCCGACTGCGCGACTCGGCAACCTTGCGAGCTCAGACGGAGCGTCTGCTCGACGATCCCAAGTCGCAACGCTTTGTCGATGCGTTCCTCGACTACTGGCTCGATCTTCGCAAAGCCGACGCCACGTCGCCCGACGCCGAGCTCTACCCGGATTACTACCTTGACGACTATTTAGTCGAGTCATCGGTCGAGGAGACGCGGGCGTTCTTTGGCGAGCTGCTCTCGAGCAACGCGCCAGCTCGCTCGCTGATCGATTCGGATTTCGTCATGGTCAACCAGCGTTTGGCAGAACATTACGGCCTGGAAGGCGTCGAGGGCATTGCCTTCCGCAAAGTGCAGTTGCCCGAGGATTCGGTTCGCGGCGGCCTGCTGACGCAAGCCAGCGTGCTTAAGATCACGGCCAACGGTACGACGACATCTCCGGTGCTGCGCGGCGTGTGGATCAACGAACGCCTTTTGGGCAAGCCAGTACCTCCGCCACCGGCGTCTGTGCCGGCTGTCGAGCCCGACATCCGTGGCGCGACAACGATTCGCCAGCAACTAGAAAAGCATCGCAACGTCGAAAGCTGCAACACTTGCCATCGCCAGATCGATCCGCCCGGCTTTGCCCTGGAAGCCTTCGATGTTCTTGGCGGCTGGCGCACTGCCTACCGGGTGCTGGGCGAGGCGAGCGAGGCGGTTCCTGTCACGGGGGCGAAGAAAAACGGCCCGAGCAAAAAGGCCGAACCAGCCGGCTGGGGCAAGAACGGTCAACCCTTCGCATTTCATGCAGGCCCGCCGGTCGACGCCACCGGCCAACTGATCGACGGGCGCGATTTTGATGATATTCGCCAACTGCGAAAGTTGATCCTCAAAGACGAGCGTCAAATTGCCCGAAACTTACTTAGCCAGCTGGTCGTCTACGCTACCGGCGCGCCGGTGCGGTTTGCGGATCGTCCGGATGTCGAAGCTATTCTGGACCGGGCCAGCGCGAGCGATTATGGAGTGCGGGATCTGATCGTCGAATTGGTACAGAGCCCGATCTTTCAAAAAAAGTAAGGGCGGCCGCGAAGCGATAAGATAGGCTGGTCGACGGCAAAGCCGAGAGAAACGTTAGAAGGGGAGAGGCATCGATGGCACTTGATTTCAGCGGACGTCAACTTTCTCGTCGCCAGCTGCTGCGCACGGCGGGAGTCGCGATTGGATTACCGCTGTTGGACGCGATGACGCCCGCCTTCGCGCGAGCGGCCAGCCGCACGGCCACGCCGCGGCGCATGTTGGCCGTCTGCAACAACCTCGGCGTTCTACCTGAAAAATTCTTCCCCGCAGCTGATCAAGTGGGGCGGGGCTACCAACTGTCGCCCTATCTGGAGCTGCTCGAGGGACATCGCGACGACTTCACGGTCTTCAGCGGCGTATGGCATCCCGATGTCGACGGCGGCCATCCGGCCGACAACTGTTTCTTGACGGCGGCGCCGCATCCGGGCAGCGGCGGCTTTCGCAACACGATTTCGCTCGACCAGTACGCAGCCGAGTACATCGGGCATTTGACTCGGTTCCCCTCGCTGACGCTGGGTGTCAATGTCCAGCAGGGGCTTCGCAGCCTCTCGTGGACCGGTGGCGGCGTTTTGATTCCTTGTGAAGAGAAGCCTTCGGAGGTGTTCCGCAAACTCTTCCTGCAGGGCTCGCCCGAGGAAGTCGAAGCGCAGGTTCGGCGGCTGGAGCTCGGCGAAAGCATTCTCGACGCGGTAGCCGACCAGACGAATCGGCTGGACCGCAACTTGGGTTCGCGCGACCGCCAACGGCTCGACCAGTACCTGACTGGCGTTCGCGATTTGGAAAAGCGGCTGGAGTCGGCTCGGCAATGGGAACGCAAGCCCAAGCCGCACACCGATGCGCAGCCGCCGACCGATCCGGCCGACAACTGTTTCTTGACGGCGGCGCCGCATC
>JBQCJB010000746.1:0-3329 GCA_051953155.1 Aureliella sp.
GATCGAACTGCTCGACGCCAGCGGCGCGGTCTTGCAGACGACGCTGACCGATGCCAACGGCCGCTACCGCTTCGATAATCTGATGCCCGGACAGTATCGGGTTCACGAAGTCCAGCCGGCCGGCTATTTCCAAGGCGATCAGCATGCGGGCACCGGCGGAGGCGATGATTCGGTCGCGGACGCCATCAGCCAGATCCTGGTCAATCCCGGCAACAATCTGACCGACTACGACTTCTGCGAAATACCGCCGGCGGAAATTTCCGGTTACGTGTTCGTCGATCGCGACGGCGACTGCTTGTTCGATCCGTCCGAGGCGCCGATCGCTGGTACAAAGATCACTCTGCTGGATGGTTCGGGCTCCGTAGTCGGCACGACGACGACCGACGGCAGCGGACACTACGCATTTCGCAATTTGAAACCAGGCACGTACACCATTCGCGAAGACCAGCCCGCCGGCTACTTGCAAGGCGGACAGAAGGCCGGCAGCGGCGGCGGCAATGACTCGCAGACCGATACGATCTCGGCCATCGCCATCGGCGCAGGCAAAGCGCTGGTCGACTACAACTTCTGCGAAGTCCTGCCAGCGTCGATCGCCGGCCAGGTGTTTGTCGATTTGGACTTTGACTGCATCCGCGACGAGGACGAACAACCGCTCTCGGGCGTGACGATCGAACTGCGCGACGCCTCGGGCAAGGTCGTGGCGACGACGCTGACCGATGCCAATGGCCAGTACAAATTCGTCGGCTTGCGGCCAGGGACTTACTCGGTCACGGAAACGCAGCCAGCCGGCTACTTCCAAGGCGGGCAAAAGGCTCCGGCGACTGGCGGAGACGACTCGCTGGACGACGTGATCAGCCAGTTGGCTCTCGCGTCGGGCGATGCGATTCGCGAAGCGAACTTCTGCGAAGTCCCTCCGGCGAAGATCTCGGGTTACGTCTTCCAGGACGGCGCGCCGATCGTCACTTCGGATTTCTCCTCGCTCGATTTGAATGCGATCCGCGACGGCCGCCGTACGAACGACGATCAAGCGATCGGTGGCGTGCGATTGCAACTGCGGACGATTGCCGGATCACCGATCGATAGTTCGCGGGCGCTGTCAGGGTACTACTCGACTCAGTACATCGAAGTCGTCACCGATGCCAACGGCTACTTTGAATTCGATGGCCTGCGAGCTGGAACGTACAACATTTACCAGGTCCAGCCCGACGGCTTTATCGACGGCATCGATACGGCGGGCTCGACCGGTGGCTTCAGCATCAACAAGGGGCAGAATCAAACCTCGCCGCAGTTCGAATTGCTGATGCAGGCCCTGACGATGGACGCCGCCACCAATCCGGGCTTCGACGGCATCTTGATGGTCAGCGTCGAGCCTAACCAGCATTCGTTCGAGAACGATTTCAGCGAAGTCGTGACCACGCCGCCGCCCAAGCCACCCTTGCCACCGCCACCTTTCGATAAACCGCCGCCGCCACCGGAGAAAGTGGTCGTGACGCCGGACATTTGGGTCACGCCGCCACCGATGCGCTGGGAACCGCTGCTGTGGTCTCCGGCGGAACCGCTGATCGGCGTCGGACATCAAGCGCCGCCGACGTGGCACTTGAGCGTGATCAACGCTGGTTATCCGCGCGGCCGCCGAAGCGGTCAGGCCGTCGCCGATAACGAAGTGGCCCAACAGGCCGAACTGCTGGACCTGCAGGCCTGGCAAGTGCGCGGCATGAAAGAATCGAGGTGGACGATCGTCAGCACGGCAGAAATCAAACGGCCGATTGCTAGTCGCATGAGCTTTGACTTGCCGGGCGCCAAACCCGTTGTCGGCGATTTCAATGGTGATGGATACGATGAACTGGCTTTGTTCGTCGATGGCGAGTGGTTCATCGATTTGAATGGCAACGGCGCCTGGGACCCCTCGGACATCTGGCTGAAACTGGGTGACAAGGGAGACCAGCCGGTAGCTGGCGACTGGGACGGCGACGGCAAGGACGATACGGGCATCTTCGGACACACCTGGACCGGCGACGAGCGCGCCCTGAGCGCCGAGAACGGCCTGCCGGATCCCGAGAACGTGCGCCGCATCAAAGCCAAGAACGTGCCGCCGATTCCCGAAGAAGCTCCTGATCGGCCGCGCTGGCTGAAGCACAGTCATGCCGGCTCGGCGCGGGCGGATTTGATCGATCACGTATTCCGCTTCGGCAACGAAAAGGACGTGGCGATCTCGGGTGACTTCAACGGCGATGGCATCTCGTCCATCGGCGTCTTCCGAGACGGCAAGTGGATGTTGGATGTCGACGGCGACGGCCTGATGACGCCCGAGCATGACCGCGAGGTCGAGTTCGGTCAGACCGGGGACTTGCCGCTGGTCGGCGACTTCGACGGCGACGGCATCGACGACCTGGCGATCGTGCGCGGCAACCAGGTCATTGTCGACACCAATGCCAACGGCCGCATCGACGCGACCGACCAGGTCTTCCTGCTGGAAGACGACGTCGGCACCGTCATCGCCGGCGACTTCGATGGCGATGGCCGCGACGAGGCCGCACTTTACCAGTCAGCCAACCAGCGGCGCACGCTGGAGGCGCGGCGGTAAGCAATCGCACCGGTACTCCGGCGACGAATCTACTTCGCATGCGGGCTCAAAAAGGCCACCGGATCCCCTTCGCGCACGCCCAGCGTGAGGGCGACCAGTTCCGAAATGATCATGCCGGTTTCGGTCGGACGCGCTGGGCCGAGCGTTGCTCGGAATCCGCCCTGGCGACTAGCTAAAATCGCATCGGCAGCGTCGAGGCGGTCGGCGATTTCAATCACGGGCAATTCGACGACGCGCTGGACGGCGCCGATCTCGTCGCGGCGACACGAAACGACCGGCCCGCCGTCGAATATGTCGATCATCTCGACCACGCGAAAGCCCTCTTCGTGGAGCATCGCCAGCGCGGGCCGCGTGTCGGTATGCACCTGCCCGATGGCCGCGCGAGCCTCCGCCGGCAGCAAGCAGACGTAGATGGGATGTTTGGGCATCAGCTCTTCGATAAAACGTTTGTCGATCGTCGACAACGAGTCGGCTTGTGGGAAGTCCATGTCGAAGAAGTGACGGCCGATCGCTTCCCAAAATGGGCAAACGCCCTCTTCCGTAATCACGCCGCGCATCTCCGCGATTACTTCGTCGGAGAAACGCCGCGGATGCCGCGCGATGAACATGAAACGGGACAGGCTGAGCAAACGCCCACGTCCGCGGCCACGGTAGGTGGGATCGAGGAAGAGACTGCCAATCTCAGTCGGGCCGTCGTGGATCTTTTGCAGCTGCAGCGATTCGATCTGCTGGCTGGTTCCGAGCA
>JBQCJB010000747.1:0-5571 GCA_051953155.1 Aureliella sp.
GCGTCGCCATCGCCGGCCACTTGCAACCAGAGCTGGGTATCGTCCCCCAGTTCGATGCGCGGCGACAAAACCACGTTGCGATGCCGTGTCGATAACAAATGCGAATAGCGGCCCGCGGGAAAGATCGCCTGGATGGCCCGCTGACCGCTGAGCGCGATCGTGAATGCACCGGCTGCGACCGGGCGATCGGCCGAGCCGTTGCCATGCGAGAACCAACGCTCGAGCTCGAGCACACCTGGCTGCGGATGCGCCTGGGCTCGCTGCTGCTCGTGTTGCTCATCGTGGCGGTGGGCGGCTTCTAAATAGTCAGCCAGCGTCTTGCGAAAGCTCGAGCTGGGGCGCGCGAGCGTGGCTCGGCTTTCGAGCAACTGCTGCCACAGGTACAGCGTCTGGTCGGCACGTTTGGCTTGCAGCATCGCCTGTTCCAGATCCGGCTCGGGCGCCAGCAAACGCTCGAAGATCTTGTCGACAGAGGCGAGCCACTGGTCGGCGACGTCTCGCTGTATTTCGCTTTTCAGGCGAAGGAGGTCCGCCTGGTGGGTCCGTTGGCGCTCGGGCGTATTGGCGTCGACGATGCCCGGATGGCACGAGCCGAGAATTCCGAACAGCGCATAGTAATCGGCTTGGCTGATCGCGTCGAATTTGTGGTCGTGGCAGCGGGCGCAGGCGACGGTCAAGCCGAGAAACGCCTTGCTGAGGGTGCCCAGTTGGTCATCGACAAACCGCACCTTTTCTTCCATGGCGTCGGTCGGGGCAAAACCGTGGAAGACCATCCGCAGGTGGGCTGGGCCAATCGCCGATTCGTTGATGCCCAGTGCGTCGTTGACGCGCGGCTCTGGCAGCAGGTCACCTGCCAAATGTTCTTGAACCAGTCGGTCATAAGGCACATCCTGGTTCAGAGCGCGGATCAGGTAATCGCGGTACTGGCTCGCATAGGGGATCGGTGGATCGCCCTCGCTGCCATGCGATTCGGCATAGCGGATCCAATCCATCCAGTGCCGCGCCCAGCGTTCACCAAACTGGGGCGAAGCGAGCAAACGCTGGATGGCTCGATCGATGGCTGCAGCCGATTCGGCTGGCGAAGTTTGGGCCGCGCGCTCGACCTCGGCCAGTTCCTCGGGGCTGGGGGGCAAGCCGACGAGTGCAAAGTTCAGGCGTCGCAGCAATTCTGCCGGAGTGGCCGGAGGCGAGGGCTCCAGGCCGTGCTCACGCATGGCAGAGAGGACAAAGCGATCGATCGGGTGATCGCGGCCGGCTGGGCGCCACTGCTCGGGCCAGTCGGCTGCGTCGATCCGTGGAGGTGCGGTCGTCGACAGCGGCTGAAGAGCCCACCACTTGGCCCGCTGGCGAAAGACCAGTTCGCGGAGCTTTTCAGGTTGGAGCGCCTCGGCGTCGGGCGGACGATCTCGCGGATCGACCGCGCCGGCAGCGAACCACTTTTCGAAGTCGGCGATCGTGTCGGCGCTCAGCTTGGCGCCTCCCTCGGGCATTTTCAGATCGTCATGCTCGTGGCGGATCGCCTCGAGAAACAGATTCCGCCCTCGCTCGCTGGCAGCAAGTTCGCGCTGCCGATCGCCGCCGGCCCGAAGACCGGCGCGCGAATCGAGTGCCAGCCCACCTTCGCGCTGCTGCGAGTTGTGACACTCGTAGCAATACTCGATCAGCACCGGCCGGATGCGCGACTCGAAGAACTCGAGTGACTCGGCGGGCTGGTCGACGGCTCGAGCCATTGGACCGAGTCCTATCGCCAGGCAGGCGATAGCCAGTAGGCAAAGTGTCGACGAGAGCGGACGCAGGAGCATGGGCGGGAATCGGGTGGGAGCTGCGCGACGAGGTCGGCGGGGTGGGGCATTTCGCGAAGCCCGCTGGATGCGCGGGCCACGCGAGAGTCGGTCAGGGAGCGCGCTTGCGGAGCTTGCGCTGCAGCGAGCGTCGGTGGATTCCGAGCCGGCGGGCGGCCTCGGATATATTGCCGCCGCAGTCGGCCAGCACGCGGTGGATGTGTTCCCATTCGGCCTGCGCGAGCGTCGGCACAGGGATCTCTTCTTCCAACTGCGGAATGTCGATCTCCGATCCGACGCGAGCGAAGGCGTTGAGAATGTCATCGGCGTCGGCCGGCTTGGGCAAAAAGTTGGTTGCTCCCAACCGCATCGCATCGATGGCTGTCGCGATCGAACCGAAGCCGGAGAGAACGAGAATCTTTGTTTCGGGATGAATCTTCTTCAGCTCAGGGATCAAGGCCATGCCGGGCCGTCCGGGCATGCGGAGATCGAGAACTGCCAGGTCCGTCGGGTTCTGGCGAAAGACGGCGATGGCTTCTTCGTAACTGCCGGCCACACTCACGCGAAAGCCGCGTTCTTCGAATGCCAAGGCCAACCGATCGCGAAGCACAAAACTGTCGTCTACCAAAAAAATGCTCTTGGCTGTCGTCTCCGCGGCGTCGCCGGTCGTCGTCGCAGCTGCGGTGGCCGTGGCTTGCGCCATATCACTCCCACTACTCATCGCTAGGTCCTGTCGGTCAAATGGTGAATTCGAACTCGGGCTTGCGTCAAACACCACACGTTTTCAATTGTACCGCCGGCTAGTGCCGTTTGCACGGTAATGTCACCTCGGCCGTGGTGCCATGGCCAGGTCGACTTGAAAACACCAACTTGCCGCCGAGGCGGCTGAGAACGTTTTGCGTCAAATAAAGTCCGAGGCCCATGCCTCGTCCGGGCTCCTTCGTCGTGAAGAATGGTTGTCCAACTCGCTGGAGAACTTCGCTGGTCATGCCGTCGCCGCGATCGATGACCAGGATGCGCCACTGCTGGCCAGCGAGTTCGGCGTTCAGTTGAATATCTGCCCCGGGCTGGCTGGCATCAATGGCGTTTTGCACCAAATTGCGAACCGCCTGGGCGGCCGCCTGCATCGGCAACAGGCTGGTCACGTTCTTGACGTTGTCGGCAATCCCGACGCGGACGCGCTGCGGTTCGCGGACTCCGAGGAGCACCTCGTGAAAAAATTGATCGACGGTCGTCGGGTTCAGACGCTCGCCGGCGGCGTCGCCAGCGGCGCTCGTCATGCGGTCGAGAATCTGGCGGCAGCGATCCAGTTCCGTGCGAATCAAGGCCACGTCCTGTCCGACCGAGGCCGGCAAGGCATGTTTCTCGACGCTGCGGCTGAGCTCCTTGGCCACGACGGCAATCGTCGACAGCGGCGTCGCCAGTTCGTGCCCCGCGCCGGCGGCCAGAGTCGCCAGCCCTTCCAAC
This sequence comes from Aureliella sp., assembly GCA_051953155.1. Taxonomy (GTDB): domain Bacteria; phylum Planctomycetota; class Planctomycetia; order Pirellulales; family Pirellulaceae; genus Aureliella. Next base: position 3,249 of record JBQCJB010000747.1, read on the forward strand.
TGCCGAGCCCGCAGCCGCTCATCTTCGGCTATTTGCAACTCCAGTTCCCGCCGCTTCAGTTCGCCGGTGAGCATGGTGATGAAGTACGTGATCACGCCACCGCAGGTCGCAAAGGAAACCAGCAAGCCGACGCGTCCGATCGACCAGCGCGATTGAGGGCCTGGCATCCAGCCCTGGTTCTGCAGTCCGGCCAGCGGCTCGCCGGTCAGCATGAGCACGATGAAGCACAGCACCGCGCACAGCCACAAAGCCCACGCCCAGACCGGCGTCAGGATCACTCCGGCGACCGCGATGTTGACGAAGTAAAACAGCGAAAACGGATTCTGGAGCGAACCGGACAACCATAGCATGCCGGTCAGGGTCAGCAGGTCGACCAACATTAGGCAGGCGACCAAGTGATACGTGGGAGGATGCACGTCCCGCGTGGCCGCCTGGCGCCGCCGCAGCACATCCAGCCACACGGAGTAAATGGCATTGGTCGCCGCGGTAAAGCCCACCAAGGCCAGCAAACTCCAGATCGGCAAAGCGATGCGCAGGACCCACTCGACCGCAACGATCACACACAGCTGGCCGGCGACCGCCACCCAGCGCAGGTGCAGTAGCCAGACAACCGATTCCATGGTCGGATGCGCATGGATCGGTGGCTGGGTTAAGTGCGAAGGTTCCATTGGGCTTGGCTCATTTCACGTTGGGCGTTGGAGTCGGGCGGTGGCAGCATGGCTTGCATCAAGTCGACGCAGCCGAGGGGACGAGCCGATGCGAGGGCTTCACCCGCTTCGAATCCGGCTGCGTTGCCGCAAGCGATCGCTGTCGATCGGACGCGTTCGAGCACCCGCTGTTTAGTGGGAGGAAACTGCGTTGCGTAACAGCGGATCGCTTCGAGCTTCTTTTCCAGCTGGTCGGAGATGTCGACCGTGATCTGCGAACTGAAGCCCAGATCAGTCACCGCTTCGAACGCCAGCTGAAAGTACATCGAGACCGGAATCACGTGCACGGGCAGGCCGCCGAAGTGCTCGTCCCATTTGGTCAGCCGCGAATAAAAAATCGCCGCTTCGGTGATGAGCATCGCCTGGTAATGATCGGGCGAGGCCATCGGGGTTTTGTTGCCAAAGCCAATAACGATCTTGGGCCGATAGCGGCGGAATTCGGTGGCCAGCGCCGCGCGAACTTCGAAGCAATCGAACAAACGCCGATTGGCAAACGGCAGGATCTTCCGCACCGCGACTCCCAGCACCTTGGCCGCCGCGTCCGCCTCGGCGACGCGAATCGCCGGATCGTCGCATAGCGGTGTGGGTTCGCCGTTGGTCAGATCGATGATGCCGACGCGGTAACCTTGGCTGGCCAATTTGGCCAGCGTGCCACCGCAAGCGATCTCGATATCGTCGGGATGCGCACCGACGGCGATGACGTCCAACGGTTGATCGGCCGATGATTGGGGAGCATTGGAATCCTGCAACGGTTCTCTTCCTGTGCGAGTGAACGAATCGTGGAACCGCCCCGCCTGCGCCGGGGCGTGTGGCCGAGGCATGAGCGAGATTGTGCGGTCCAGGGACGCGGCCTGGCAACACCGCCACTTCCAATTTATCGAAACTCGGGCATTTGCGGTCTGACCTTGGGCCGCGGCACGCTTCGAGCGCTGCGACACTCGTCATAACCGGCGCGGGTGACAAACTCACCGCAGCGGAGCAGGCTTTTTCAGTCGGATAATTCAACCTCGGCCGCAAGCTTTAACACTGGGCTGTACATTTCCATCGGCGATAGGAAGCAATCGCACACCATGCGGCATAGTCCGCGCTCATTTTTGTTGAAAGACAGTTCACCTAGCCTGGGGGCAGTATGTCCGTGTCTGAGTTTTCCAAAGTAGGAGACACACTTGTCGAGATGGATCGTCGACGTCAGGATCGCCGTCTCGATGACCACGGCACGGAAGCAAACGCGGCCGAGGGGGGCAAACGCAAGAAGCAGCGTCGCCGCCAAATCGACCCGACCACCTGCGAACGGGATTACACCGACGAAGAAATCCGCTTCATGCACGCTCTGGACGAATACAAACGCCGCAGCGGCCGGATGTTCCCGACCTGCAGCGAGATCCTGGAAGTCGTGCGAGCCATGGGCTACGTTCGCTTGAACGAAACCTGCGAAGCTGTCGAGAGTGCCAACGAAACTTCCGACGACGAAGTTTCGCATTCGGCCTAATCGCCAGCGAAGTCTCTTCCGCACGCAGCGCCACCACGCATCGTCGCCTTTCGCTCTTGCGGAAGGCGACGCGCGTTTGGCCTCTAGCGCGTGCTGGCCGAAGCGTTGGTCACCAACTGTGCCAACG
>JBQCJB010000748.1:0-3195 GCA_051953155.1 Aureliella sp.
GTTGGCTCCCAGCTTCTCTGGCCGCTTGGCTCCCGGCTTCTCTGGCCGCTTTGCTCCCGGCTTCTTCGGTCGGGTGGTTCCTTGGCGGGCTGACGTCGATTCTCCTCGACGCCGCCTTCGGCATGTTCATCGGCAGCCTCATCCTAGCCGCCCTCCAACTTGCCAAAAGGTAGGACAGGCCTCCGGCCTGTCACTGCATCACCGTAGGACAGGCCTCCGGCCTGTCTCCGCGCACCAAAAGCCGACCACCAAGAGACAGGCCGGAGGCCTATCCTACTAATCACCACACAGCTTTCGCCGCTGCCAAGATAGGCCGGAGGCCTGTCCTACTAATTGCACTGCCGAGACAGGCCTACGGGGCGGGGGAAAACACTTGGAGGTTGGTGGAGAAGAAGGCGTCGACGGGCTGGTGGTCGATGACGACTTCGCCGAACATGGCGAGGTAAGTCTCGTCGCGAGGACAGTCGCAAACGAAAAACTCCTCGCCGTCGCGGTGCATGGGCGACTCAGTCCAGGTCGACTCGCGAAAATCCTTGGTGGGCGACTTGGCGATCCAGCCGCGGACCTGCTGGGCTTTCTGGTCGAGCTTCAGCTTCAACCGCACCGAGTCGGCCTGCGGTTCGAATGCCCACTCCATCTTCGGCAGCGGCTTGCCGCCGATTCGGCTGCGTTGCAAGGCAGCGATACTGCCGAGCACGCGTTCCATGTCCTTGATGCCGTGCCCCTGGTTGGGAACGTACAGCAAATGTTTCTCGCCTTGCAGCGCATGCCAGTACAACCCGCAGGCATCGACCGGCCAGTAGCGGTCATTGGTACCGAAGATCAACAACTTGGGTTGGGTGATGACGTCGCGATACTCGTAGGGATCGACCAGCGATAACAAGCGGCGGCCGATCGGCGTGTCCATCTTTTCAGGGATGCCTTTCGAGCTGTAATCCTCGATCTGCTCGGAGTACTTGCCCCAGGTCTCCTTTTGGTACTTCATCTGGGCGCGCATGTTCAGCACGTCGATGACCACCGGCGCAAGCGCGTCGACCCGCGGATCGACAGCGCTGCTCAGCCAAGTTGTCCAGCCGCGTTTCGAGCCACCAAAGACGGTGAATTTGGCTAGCTTCGAACTGTGTTCCCGCTGCATGTACTGGTCGGCAGCGTCCATCGCCCGCACCGAGGCTTTGACCATGGGCAGCAGCAATGGCCAGGTGCCGTCGCCACTGTTGAGATATTCGACAAACGTTTTCGAGATGATCTCGTCTTCGACCAAGCCCCCGAACATCGGTTGGAAGGGGACGTGCTGGACGATGCATACCGGCGAACGCGCGGCCTTGGCCAAGAGCGCCATCCGCTGGACGTCGTCCGAGGGAGCCAAATGTTCGGGGCCCACATCGCCCCACTCCGGCCGCCAACCGCCGCCGGTGATATATAGCAAGGCGTGCTGGGCTGCATTCTCGTGGGTGGCCTTCGACTGGACGACGTCGTCGGGCACGATGACCCACAGCACGTGTTTCCAAGTCGCCCCTTTCCACTGCTGGGAGACCATGTGCAGCCGCGCCCAGCGGGCGCCGTCGAGCTGTCCCGATTCGCGCTCCTGCCACTGAAAGTTCGCGTCGTGCATCTCGACGTAGCGCTGGAGCGTCACGGGCATAGCCGGGTCGGCTGCCGCGCTTTCCAGCTTGGCTTCCGACGCGGGAGCCGTCGGCTCGGACGTCTGGCCACTTGCAATCGGCAATCGCGCCGCTAGCAGCGCGACAAGAAGACTCAGCGACCAATAAACCTGCGCGGGACCAGCCAAAGATGCACGCACGATGGGCCTCGCTTTGCCGAAAGAGGGTGGAGCTGAGAGACATGGCAGCCAAAGCTAACGGTTGCCATTCCGCCTGTCAATTTTTTTGCGGGCAGATTGACGCTTCGTAATCGCGCGCCGGAGCTTATGGAGAATGGGTGAGATGCGGCCCGGTGTGCATGCTGGTCTGGCTGCGAAACCTTGCCTGAACCTCGCGATTGGTGGTAGGATGATCCAGTTCATTCCACGGAAGCGGGCCGCGGGCCATTTTTTGGTTCGACGACCGCACCTTTCGGACGATATTGGGGTTTAAAGAGCAGGCCCCGGTTTCGATCCGCCTACCTTCCTTCCCGCCTTGGTAACCATTCGCAGTGAAACATTCATTCTTCATCCGCTCAGCCTCTAGCGGACGAGCCCTCGCGCATTGCCACTCCACGCATGCGCCGTCATCCCGTAGCCGATTCCCGCTGGCGTTGTTTTCGAGAAGTGGCTTGCAGCACATCGTCCGTGCCGGACTAGGGATCTTGTTAGGGCTCACCTCGGTCCAACCGCTACTGGCCCAGTCGGATGCTCCATCCTCGAGCGCCCAAGACGACGTCCAGTTCTGGAACAAGCACCTAAAACCCTTCTTCAAGACCTACTGCGTCGATTGCCATAGCGGTGAAGGAGCCGAAGCGGGCATCGACCTGTCGGCCGTCGACGAGAATACCGAGCTGGAAAAGCAGCGCCCGCGCTGGAACCAGATACGGGGTTTGATCGAAATCGGCGCGATGCCGCCGCCCGATCACGACCAACAGCCATCGCTCGAGCTGCGCGAAGAGATCGCCGCCTGGATCGATCGCCGCGTCAACACGGTCGATTGCAACATCGTGCATGATCCGGGGCGGGTGACGCTGCGTCGACTGAACAGCCGCGAGTACGACAACACGATTCGCGACCTCTTCGGCGTCGACTTTTCTGCCGCTGAGATCGTTGCGTTTCCCTCCGACGGCGTGGGCAATGGCTTCGACAATCAAGGTGACGTGCTGACGCTCTCGCCATTGCAGTTGGAAAAATACCTGCAGGCAGCTTCGCTGATCACCGAACGGATCATCGTTACCGACCGCGAATCACTGCGCCGGCAGCGCAGCGACGTCGGGCAACTGATGCTCGGCGATCAGCTCACGGCCAAGTTCCTTTTCGCCGATGGCCAGTACGAAGTGTCCACGCGGATGGAGTTCGGCGATAAAAAAGATGAGTCGGCTCTGGTGCGTTTGTCGGTCGACGGCGAAGAGGTCGACACGTTCAAGGTCGGCTCGGAGCGCGAGAAGTTCGAAAAGAAGCTCGACTTCAAAGCAGGTTGGCATGAGATCGCTTTGACGTTTGCCGAAGACCCGCAGTCCGATCGCCCCGATTATCGCCGCCGCCTCGATGCC
>JBQCJB010000749.1:0-13132 GCA_051953155.1 Aureliella sp.
TTGATGGCTGGTGCGTCGTTGACTCCGTCACCGGTCATGGCGACGACTTGTCCGCGAGCTTTCCAGGCCCTGATGATGCGCAGTTTGTGCTCGGCCGTCGCCCGCGCGTAGACCGAAATCTGTTCGACTTGACCGCGCAGCTGTTCGTCGCTCATGCTCTCCAGCTGCTGGCCGGTCACCGCCAGATCGCATTCCGCGGCCAGCCCCAGTTGCTTGGCGATCGCAAAGGCCGTAGCCGGATGGTCGCCGGTGATCATGACCGGACGAATACCGGCTTGTCGGCAGGTGCCTACGGCGGCCGTGGCCTCTTCGCGCGGCGGGTCGATCATCCCGACCAGACCGGCGAAGGTCAGGTCGCGCTCTGAGTCGTCGCTGGGGAACGCCGGCGGACAGGAGCGGTAGGCCAGCGCCAGCACGCGCAGCGCGCGGCCCGCCATCTCCGCATTCATCGCTGTCAACTCCGCTCGCCGCTGGTCGGTCAGCGGCCGCACGTCCGCGCCCCAGTGCTCCAGCGAGCAGCGGGCCAGCACGGCTTCCGGAGCGCCTTTGACATACAGCACGCTGTCATCGGCCTGGCGAACAGCGACAGACATCAACCGCCGCGACGAGTCGAACGGGATCTCGTACAGCACCGCATGATCGTGCTTGATGACCTCGATGCCAGCCTTGCGCGCGGCCACGATCAGCGAACCTTCGGTCGGGTCGCCGATGATTTGCCACTTCGTATCGTCCTCCGGCGCGGGGAGTAACTGCGCGCTATTGCACCACGCGCCGATGCGGAGCACCAAACTCAAATCGGGGCGGCTGGCCGGGTCGAGCGGCGCGGCCGCATACTGGGGCGGCGAAGCGCCTTGGCCGCGCGATGCATCGGTCTCGCAGAAGAACTCGCCCCGCGGATAATAGCCCGACCCGGAAACCCGGTAACGAGCGTCACCGGCAACGATCTCCTGGACCGTCATCTCGTTGCGTGTCAACGTACCGGTTTTGTCCGAGCAGACCACAGTCACCGAGCCGAGCGTCTCCACGCTTGGCAGTCGGCGCACCAGCGCGTTGCGTTTGACCATCCGCTGGAGTCCCAGGGCCAGCGCGATCGTGACGACTGCGGGCAAACCTTCGGGCACAGCGGCGACAGCCAGGCTGACAGAGATCAAGAAAGCGTCGATCAAACTGCCCCCGCGGAATACCTGCAGCGCGAAAATCAGCGTCACGGTAGCCAGGCAAATGAAGATCAAGACGCGGCCCAGTTCCGCCAATCTTCGCTGCAGCGGCGTTTTCTCCTGCTCGTGGAATTCGAGCATGCCGGCAATCTGCCCCAGCTCGGTTTGCATCCCGGTGCGCACGACCACGGCCCGAGCCTTGCCGCTGGCGGCAATCGTTCCCATGTAGATCATGTTGCGCCGCTCGGCCAGGGTGGCTGCCGGTTCGAGCACGGCTGCGGCATCCTTTTCTACCGGCACCGATTCGCCGGTCAGCGCGGCCTCTTGGACGGTCAAGCCAAAAGCCCGCAGCAGCCGAGCGTCGGCCGGGATCTTGTCGCCTGCTTCGATCTCCAGCACATCGCCGGGGACGAGGTCCTTGGCGCTGACTCTGCGCAGCTGGCCACCGCGGATGGCCGCCGCCATCGGGGCCGACATTTTCTGCAGAGCCGCCAAGGCTTTCTCGGCGCGTTCCTCTTGAAAGAAACCGATCACTCCGTTGAGCAGCACGATGGCGAGAATCGCAAACGTGTCGATCCACTCGCCCATCGCGCCGGAAATTACCGCGGCAATGATCAGGATCCAAATCACCAGGTCGCTGAACTGGGCGAGCAAGCGCACCAGTAGCGACGGCGGTGGAGGCGAGGCAAGCTGATTCGGGCCATACCGCTCGCGCAGCTGGGCGACGCGCTCGTCGGACAGACCTTGCTCGTCCTGCGACTGGAGGGCTGAGAGCACTTGCTCGGGCGGCAAAGTGTGGGCTGGAAGCTCGGGCGGTTTTTCCAACGTGGGCACGGACGCTCCTCTCGGCTGATCGTTCGATGCCCCCGGTTATACCAGCCGCGCACAGAGCAGGGAAATTTTCCGCCTTCGGACGTGAAGAATCGGCTGCCGGAGGTCATCCAATGGTTCGAGCAGCACCGCTTTATTGGCAGCGAGGACTGGCAGGTGATGTCGGCCTGTTCGCTGGCTGCCTGGTGTGTGCACGCCCGATTTCACGTTTCTGTGCGTTCCCAATTATGGAGAGAACAATGAATCGCAAGTACCTGTTCGGAGGTCTGCTCTCAATCGTAGCTTTGGTCTTTGTATTCGCTGTTTCGCAGTTGATGGCTGCGTCGGCTGAGCCCGCACAGGCAGCGGGTGAAGCCTGTTCGTGCGTCGTATGCTGCCAAGACGGTTCATGCTGCTGCGAAAGCGGCCAGTGCAGCTGCGACCAGTGCGAGTGCAGCTGCTGTGCGTCGCCCTCCAAGTAGGACAGCCGTCTCGGCTGTCATGCCTGTAGTTCGACTCGGCAACCTGTTTTGCGCGAAGCATCCTTCTCTTTTCACTCCCCGGCCCTCAAAGTAGGACAGCCGTCTCGGCTGTCATTCTTAACAGCTCGACTCGGCCAGTTGGTTCGCGCGAAGCACAACTACCCTTCTCCCCTCACCCCCCGGCCCCCTCTCCCCGAAACGGGGCGAGGGGGAGACCGTTGCTTGATGCGTTCCGCCTCTTAGCTACCGCGCAACTCAAAAGCCCCGGAACTCAAAAGCCCCGCGCAACTCAAAAGCCCCGGTGCAACTCAAAAGCCCCAGCGCAACTCAAAAATCAGCCGTTGCTGTAGGCCCCCCCTTGGGCAAACGCTAGACTCTTGGCAAAAATACGGCACCCTGCGGCTCCTAACACCGGCCTCCCTGGCGCCTGCCGGCGCAAGGCATCTGGACGCGGGGCTCGGCTCAAGGTCTTGGAAGCTGGAATATGAACTCAACCCTGTTGGTCCTGGTCGTTCTCTACTTGCTCGGCACGCTGGCGATCGGGGCATGGGCCGGCTCGCGCATTAAGGACACTTCGGATTTCGCGGTTGCAGGCCATCGCTTGCCGCTGATCATGGTTATCACGACCAGCTTCGCAACCTGGTTCGGCGCGGAAACCGTGATGGGCATCCCAGCCCGATTCGTTGGCGGCGGGCTTCGCGAGGTGGTCGAAGATCCGTTCGGGGCGTCGATGTGTCTGGTGCTGGTGGGGCTGTTCTTCGCCCAGCGGCTGTACAAGATGAACTTGCTGACGATCGGTGACTACTACCGTAACCGCTACGGCAAGGGCATCGAGATACTGTGCTCGGTGCTGATCATCCTCAGCTACCTTGGCTGGGTGGCTGCTCAGATCACCGCGTTGGGCTTGGTCTTTTCGGTGCTCTCCGACGGCTGGATCACCCCGGGGACCGGGATGGTCGTCGGCACGATCCTGGTGCTGATCTATGTGATCATGGGCGGGATGTTGGCCGTGGCCTACACCGACTTCATTCAGATGATCGTGCTGGTGATCGGCCTGTCGTACATCGCTTGGGTCTCGGCGGATATGGCCGGTGGATCAGAAAAGATTTTCGACCTGGCTCGGCAGCGGGATTTGTTCAGCGTCTTGCCCGAACCGTCGGTCAACGGTTGGCTGTTCTTCATTGCGGCGGCGATCACGATGATGTTCGGTTCGATTCCGCAGCAGGACGTATTCCAGCGCGTCATGTCGGCCAAGGATGCGGCCACGGCTCGCAACGGCGCCGTCATCGGCGGTTTGGCCTATCTGGCTTTTGCCTTCGTGCCGATGTTCATCGTGGCGGCTTCGGTCGTGATCATGTCCGACCAGGCGACCGGGCTTTTGGAAACCGATCCGCAGCGTTTGTTGCCGACGCTGATCCTGGAACGCATGCCGTTCTTCGCTCAGGTTCTGTTCTTCGGTGCGCTCGTCTCGGCCATCAAGTCGACGTCGTCGGCAACGCTGCTGGCGCCGTCGACCAGCTTTGTCGAAAACATCTTGCGGCACTTGTGGCCGACGCTCGACGACCGGCACTTGCTGCGAGCGATGCGGATCACGATTTTTGTGTTTACGTCGCTGGTGCTGACGTATGCAATTCTGGTGCACGGCCGCCCGATTTACGACATGGTCTCAGCCGCCTACCAGGTGACGCTCGTTGGCGCTTTCGTACCGCTGTCGTTCGGGCTGTACTGGCGCGGCGCGACGACGCAAGGGGCGCTGGCGAGCATCCTGATGGGCGTCGGCGTATGGCTGACACTGACGATCCAGTCGAGCTGGGGCGAGGTGGTGCCGAGTCCCTTGGGCGGTCTGTTGGCGAGCGCAACCGGCATGATCGTCGGTTCCAAGCTGCCGCAGTGGATCCGCAACACGACTACTTCCGAAGCCAAGGAATACCGCGTTCACCCGGAACACCTCGGCCAGGAGCTGCCCTCAGCGACTTCATAAGGCGCGGCGTCTCTCGAGCCAGTTCCTCATTGCTTCTGCAGGATCGGGATGACGCCGTCGAAACCGGCCGGCGGCGTGTGATTGTGCTGCAGGATAAAGCTGGTCAGGATGTCTTTGCCAAAGTCGCTGGCCGGCACGTGATGCAGTTCTTCATAAGCCTTATCCCAAGCGCCGCTCAGGAAGGCGGTCAAGGCGGCATCGAAGTGCTGCAGGTCTTCATCGGTCAGTTGGCCATCGGGGCCGGCGGGCGGCAGCAGCTCGCTGACGACCAGGGGCGTTTCCAATCCGTACGGCCGGACCACCGCCAGGCGACGGCAGCGAGCCAATTCGCGGCCCATCCGCTCCTGGACGATTTTGGCCGTCGTCTCGTCCAGCAGGATCGGGACGTGCAAGATTTTGGTCAGCCCTTCCAGGCGCGAGGCGAGATTCACCGAAGGCCCAAAGACGGTGACTTTGGCCTGGTCGAGGCTGCCGATCTGTCCGGCCACACCGGGGCCCGACGCGATGCCGATGCCGACGCGAAAATCGGACAGCGGATGATCGACTCGTTTGGAAAACGATTCGAATTCGCGGCGAATGGCCAGTGCGGCCAGGCAAGCATGCTGCACATCGTCGGCTTGGACCAAGGGCCAGCCCCAGAATGACATGGCTGCATCGCCGAGAAAGTCGGCAACGACTCCCTGCTGCTCGAGAATGCATCGCGACATCACCCCTAGCGCCTTGCTGACGCGTTCGAGGATGCCCAGCAGGTTGCCGCTGGAAAGTTCGACTTTGCGCGAGAAGCCCCGCACGTCGCAGAACATGACGGTCAGCGCCGTTTCGCGCGGCCGCAATTCCTCTTCCGCGTTCTTCTCCGAGAGGACGCGCAGCACGCGCGGCGAAAAGAAATGGCTGAGGATCGTTTGCCGATGCTGCAGCGACCGCGTTTGCCGCAGCGCGCCAAAGATGCCGGCCACCAGTTCGACGAACTTGACGTCCTCGCTCAAATCCATATCGCGACCGGCTCCCAGCACGCTGTCGGCGCTGCCCGGCATCTTTTGTCCCGCGACATAGATGCCCATGTTCTTGCACATATCGCCCCGAAGCGGCGTGCAAAAGGCCCAGTCGATGTTCATTTGGGCGGTGAACTGCTCGGTCTGCGATTCGGGATTGGCCGGCCAGATGTGGACGACACTCTTGTGCGTATTGAGGATGGCTTCGCGGACCAGGCGGTGGCTGGGGCGAAAATCGCTTTCCGAACTCAGCCGCTGGTCGGCATACAGCACCCGCACCGGCTGGCTTTCGCCTTCTTCAATCACCAGCAGTGCGACGACGTCGGCCCGGCGGACACCCTCCAGCAGCAAGTTGACCGTCTGGGCGAAAAGATCTTGTTCGTCGGCTGCGCTGAAGATGACTTTCGTCAAGTGGCCAAGCACATCGATGCGCCGCGGCGCGTCGCGGAACTCGACTTGCCGCAAGTCCTCCTGTCCGAGCGCGTACTGGTTCATCAGTGGCCGCTCCTCGGCCGCCGAACGGACCGTGTCGGCGCGGAGCGAGAAGGTGGTGCGGCCGATGACGAAGTAGTCGCCTGGAGCCAGGCTGAAATCGGTTACTTTCTCGCCGCGGAAGAAGACCGGATTGTTGGCGGAGGGCAAGCTGCACACATGCAGTTTGGTCCCGTCGAATTCGGCTTGTACGTGACGCTGGGATATCCACCGTTCCCAAGGTACTGACCAGTTGGGCGCGTTCCTGCCGATCACGACGGGCTCGCCCTCCGGTAGCGGCCGCCGCCAGGCGTTATGTGGTCCTTCACCCTCAGCGACGAGACTGGCCATACGTCATTCCGCTTCGAAAAAAACACCTGGAAGAAAGCATCTCACGATGCCGCTTGCTCCGATAGCGCCGCGCTACCCGAGGCGGAGCTCGAGGCCGCGCTGCTGCCCGACAGGCCGCTGGGAGGCGAACCGACATTACCTTTGCGGCGAAACCGATCGGGGCGATTGATAACGAAGATCACGAAGGCCCACAGCCCAGCCAAGAGGGCGACGACCAAGACCAGCCCGATCGCACCGCCGCGGGCGAAGATCGTCCAAATCGTCGAGATCGGCGCCAGCGTATCGGCTCGGCTTTCCTGTATCAGGATCGACCAACCCGTATCGACCTGCGGCTCGTCTCCGCGCGAGACTAACACCGGTTCGACCGCGACGAAGGTATCTGTTTCGAGCGCTTCGGTCACGGGATCGTCATAGTCTTTCACGATTGGTTCGGGCTGAACCGGTGGGTGGCGTTCGGAAGGCGTTTCGTCGGGCGAGCCACTGGCTCTGCTGTGCGTATCGGCGTCGGCATTTTGGCTGGCCGAGTCGAGATGCCCGTCGCGAATTTGGGAGATCCGCCCGAGCAGGCTCGGGTCCAGGTAGAACTCGAGTGGTTCGGGTTCCGCAGCCTTATCCGTGCCGGAGTCCGCGCGGGCAGGCGAGTCGGCAGCCGCTTCATCGATCGCGAAGCTCGGGTGGTCGACGATCAATCCGCGTTTGCCGGTCTGGTCGGGGCGAAGGTCGACCAACACGGCGGCTTGTTTGCGGCTGGCGCGGAAGTCACTGATGTGGCTCAGAATGGTTTCCATTACGAGTACCCCCACCACCTCGCTCGGCTGGTCCTCGGTTTGCGACCAGATCGGAACGCTGAAGGCCACAGCCAGCACGTTTTCAGGTTGACTGCGAAAGACGGCCGAGCGATAGGGGCGCGTGATCGGCGGCGGCGGTTTGGCAGTTTTCGGCAACTCCTTGCCTTGACCATGGAAGTAATCGCGGTAGCCGAAGTATTGGCCGATCAGCTCCTCCTCCATCGGGCTGATCGATCGCAGTTGGCCTTGGGCGTCGAGGACGAACCAGTAAGCCGCTTTGCCGGTGGCGCCGAATTGGTTGTTCCACAAGCGAAAGCGACTGGCGATCCAGCGCTCGGCGGCCGACTCTGTCGCCTCCTCTGGTTCAAAGTCCGCATCCGCTTCGCTCGCGGCGCCGGCCGAAGCGTTGCCGCCGGAATTCTCTGATGAGCCTGCCGATGAGGCCGCATCGGTTTTCGGTTCGGCGAGTAGCCGGAGCAGTTCCGGGCTGGTTGCCTCATGTTCGAGAATGCGCCAGCGTTTGTCGACTTCCAGGGCGAGCCGCGCGGCGACCGATTCGGCTGCGAAGGCGTTGCTTTCCTCGGTGCGTTGGAGCAGCTCTTGTTCGGCGGTGTGAATGCTGGTTCGAAACACACCCCAAGCGATTACGGCCAGGATGCAGGTCACGGCGATCGGACCGATGCCGCCGACGATCAACAGCGAGCGCCGGGCCAGGCGGGCAGCTCGTTGGTCGAGCGCGGTCAGCACGGCTTGGACGTTGTGGTAGCGATGCTTGGGGTTCGTGTTCAAGCAGCGATCGATGATGTCGGCCAACGATTTGTCGACGCCCGCGACATGCCGATGGGCTGTCGGTTTGGGCGCTTGCAGCAGGTGTTCGCGGTACCCGGTCAAGCGTTCTTCGATCGAGCCCGAGCTCCACTTGCTGCCCTCGGCTTCGCCAACTCGGAACGGCAATTCGCCGGTGAGCATGCGATACAGGATGACCCCGAGGGCATACACGTCCCAGCGCGCGTCGGGCATCGCTTTCAGGTCCGCCTGATCCGGGGCCATATAAAAGAGAGTGCCAAGCGAAGGCGTCAGCTCCTGCCGCAGACGGGCTTGCCCAAAGTCCGCCAAACGCGGCTGGTTGTCTTCATCCAGCATGATGTTGGCTGGTTTGAGGTCGCAGTGCAGCACGCCTTTGTCGTGGGCATGGACCAAGCCAACTGCGACTTCGCGAATGATGCGTAGCGATTCGGAGACAGGCAGCGGACCGTCGCGGAGCAGGTCTTCCAGCGAGCCTCGTTCCATGTACTCCATGACGTAGTACGGCGGTTCCGAGTCCCAGCCCACGTCGAACAGTTGGACGACGCGTCGCTCGGAGAACAAGTAGCGGAGCTTTTCGACTTCGCGGGCCATATGCGACCAGTCGATACTGCCGCCGCGTTTGAAATACTTGATCGCGACGACGCGCCCGTTGTTGCTGTCGACCGCTTTCCAAACTTCGCCGAAGGATCCGCGCCCCAAGAATTCTTTCTGCTCAAAGCCCGGGATGGCCAGCGGCGGGCAAAGCCGGTTGCAGCTCAGTTGCTGCGCGTACTCGACGTCGGTCGCGCCCATGATGGGCGTCATCTCGTCCAGCGCATCGGGCATCGACAAAGCTCTCCTAGTCAAAGCTCTTCTGCGAAGTGCCAGCCAGCCATTCGTTCAGCTGCAGCCTCCGAAAGCCGAAGATCGCGCCGTCGGGGGCGAGCTGACAAGCGTGTATTGTACTGCTGAATTGTTGCAGACCGCGCAGTGAACTGAGACACTATCCTCCCGAGTTGTTCGCCAAGCGCTTAGCAACTTGTCATCAGTGGCCGGCCAAAACATCGGAGATGGAGAAGAGTATGGCTAAATCGCAAAACAGTGGCGGGGAAACCAGTGCGACGACCGGACTGCAAATCGCTGGCGGTGCCGCGGCGGGGGCCGCAGCCGGCTCACTGCTCGGCCCGGTCGGCGCGGCGGTCGGAGCCGTAGTCGGCGGCGTCGCCGGCGCCAACGCTGGAGAGATCGTCAAGTCAGTAACGGAAGCCGCCCCCAAACGTTCGACCAAAAAGAAAGCCAAGGCCGCCACGCGATCGACCGCGACCCGAAGCACCAGTGCCCCAGCCGCCAAAAAGACCGCAGCCAAAAGAAGCCCCGCCAAGAAGACCGGCGCAAAAGCCCTAGCCAAGAAAACCGGAGCCAAGAAGTCCGGCGCGAAGAAGACTGGAGCCACCAAAGCCGGTGCCAAGAAAGCCGGCGCGAAGAAAGCCGGTGGGAAAAAGACTGGCGCGAAAAAAACTGGCGCCAAGAAGACGATGACGAAAGCGGCCGGTAAGAAGCGTTCGCCAAAAAAGAAGGCATCGCGTTAGCGGCTTTCGCCCAGAGTCGCCCAGACTCTAGAAAGTAGAGCAGTAGAAAGTAGACCGAGTAGAGAAGAGAAAGTCGAACGGTCGGCTACGTCCAACGCCCTGGAAAACTCTCGGGGGTGAACGCTCTACTGCTCTACTTTCTCTTCTCTACTCTCTATTTTTTTGGCCTAAGGGCCAAAAAAATCGGGGCGACAGGATTCGAACCTGCGACCTCCACCACCCCAAGGTGGCGCGCTAATCCAGGCTGCGCTACGCCCCGAGTGAGATATTCGTGCGATTTGGGTTTCCGCGCCAAAGTTGGGGTTGCGCTGGAGTCGCGGCGAATGCCTCTTGGTTGAACAGTCTGCGATTGTAGTCAATTCGCCTTACTAGACAACGGCGGGCGACGGCTTGTTTGGGCAAGTCTTCGCAAAGTAGCCAGATTTTGGACGTCCAGGTCCTCGCCCGTCGACTCGTCGGTCCCTTTGGGCGTCTCGAGCAACATCGGCAAGTGCTTGACAGGCGACGAGCGCACAAACAACCGAAAAGCCTCCTCGCCTATCGCTCCCTGGCCAATGTGCTCGTGGCGATCGACGCGGCTGCCGAGCCCCTTCTTGCTGTCGTTGACGTGGATCGCGTGCAAATGCTCGAGTCCGATGTGCTGGTCAAAAGCCTGCCACATCGCTTTGAGCTTGGCGGGGGTGGAGAAGTCGTAGCCGGCGGCAAAGGCGTGGCAGGTATCGAAACAGATGCCCACCTCGGCCGGCCGGTCGAGCTGCCCGGTCATCCAGCCTAATTGCTCGAATTGCCAGCCCAGGCAGCTCCCCTGCCCGGCCGTGTTCTCCAAAAGCAACCGGCAGTGCTTGGGCCGCAAGCGATCGGCGACCGTGGAAATGGCTCGCACGACTCGCTCCATGCCCGCCTCGGGCGACAGCGTTAAGTGGGCGCCCGGGTGCATGACCAGACCGGCCAGCTTCAATCGCTCGGCTCGGCACCATTCGACCTCCAACGCGTCGACCGACTTCTGCCACAGTTCGTCCGACGGCGAGGCCACGTTGATCAAGTACGACGTATGCGCAATCGGCGGTGGCAAACCGCTCTTGCGCAGCGCGGCGGCGAACTGCTCGATCGCCTGCTCGGTCAGCTCGGCACAGTTCCACTGGTTGTTGTTCTTGGTAAAGATCTGCACGCAGTCACAGCCGGCGGCCACCGCGCGCTCGATGCCGCAGTGCAGGCCTCCGGCTGTCGACATGTGAGCGCCGAAGCTGAGGCTCATCGTGTGTCGTGTCTCCAACGCATCGAAAGTGAAAACGGCTTGCCGGCCTTGCAGAGCCTTATAGCTTGCGGGGGCCTTACAGATTGCCGCCGATGGCCATCAGCGCGAACAGCAGCGCGTAAAAACCAACGCAGCAGATCGAGAGGATGACGCTGATCATGCCTAAATAATAGCCGACTTGTACCAGACCGCGATTGGTCGGATCGGCCGTGCCCTGCTGAATGTCGCGGAGCGCCTGGCCGCCGACAACCCAGGCCACAATGCCAAAGATCGGACAAAAGCCCAGCCACGACAGGATGCCCATCGCGAGCACCAGCCCGCTCTGGTCTGACTTGGGATAGCGGCGAGTTTGCAGCGGCATGCCCGAGGCTGTCGGATAGGCGGCAAACGGGTTGGTCGTGTTCGGCACGCTGGCTGTCTGAAAGTCGCTGGCCGGTTGCCAGACCCCCGATTCGCCGGCTCGGATCATGTAACCCGGTCCGACCCGCCCTTCGGCAAACCAGCGGCCAAGAGTCGCGCTGTCGACCGGCCCGTACTCCTGGCCATTGGCCGCCCGCATCCAGTAGCGAGCCGACGACTCTGCCCCAGCCGACTGAGCGGCGCTAGCCGATGCAAACGACGAACTTCCCCCGACGCCTGAGAGCGGTTGATCCAGATTCAGCGGAGCCGACTCGCCGGCGGCTGAGTAAGGCGAACCAGTTTCCGGAGCCGCAACCGTGCTCGTCGGCGGGACGGTATAGATCTGACCGCACTGCGGACAACGCGCCTGCCGGCCTACGAATTCGTCGGCTACCGCCAATAGTTTGCCGCAGCCGGAACAGATCGTGGTTATCGCCATTTTTTCTGCTGTCCATTGTCAGTCTTCAAACTGTCAGTCTTCAAGCTGCCGTCATCAAGCTGCCGTCATCAAGCTGCCGCCGGTTCCAGCACACTATCCGGCGAGTTAGTAGGAACTATTCGTCCGGCCGGGCGGATTATTCGAAAAACAATTTCCGCGAGTTCGCGCCCCCGCCGTTCAGAATCGTTCAGCCTCTTTCAGCCCCACTCAGCCTCTGCCAGCCCCCGGGCGCCCCTGCTTTCTCAGGCCTTGGGCTTGAGATAAATAAAGCTCTTGCCGAGCCGGCCGTTGTAATTGCCGGCAGTAATGCGGACCAGCCCAGGAGCCTCCAGCGCGGCCTCGATGGCTGCATGCGTGGCCTCAGCCACTGCCTCCAGGCTCGGGCCGTTGATGACGATCTCCATGATCGAGTGCACGCCCTCGGGCACGCGCGAAGCGGCGCCGAGTTTGTCCTTGAGCGTTGGGCAGTACTCGGCATAGGTGCTTGCGATCAGGAAGCTATAGCGGCTGCCTGCTTTGGACGCGCTGGCGGCCACTCCGCCCGGAAAAGTCAGAACGCACTGGCCGCCGGACCACGCACCCTTGGCCGCCCGTTCAGCCGCGTCGATCGCGGCATCTTCGCTGGTCGCCATAAACCATAGATTGCCACCCATGATTCCATCGCGAAAACCGAAGCGGCGCGTCAGGTAAAATTCGCCACCCATCGTCGGCACGACCCAGCCCAGCGTGCCGTAACGCTCGGCGCGGAACTGGTGGCCGTCGCCGAAGAAGGCTACTTTGCGCCCCAATTTGAAATAGGGGGCGGTGTCCAAGAGATTGAAACAGCGGGCGGTCGGACAGGGCAGCACATTTTGGCTGATGCGGGCCAGCAAAACGCGCTCGAGATGTTCGGCCCGGTCCTTGCGAAACCTGGGGACGTGGACCTGGATCACTGCCCCCGGGCGGCCGTCGGGCGTGGTCTGGCCGGGCGTTTGGCCGTCGAGGACTCGGGCCACCCCGGCTTCGCTGTCGCACATGATCGTGCTGGTCGCGTGCCCCGTAACAGCCTGGCAGCAGCGGTCAAGCCACAGGCGGTCGCGGGCGGTCACCAGAAATTCAGCGTAGATGCTGCGGAAAGCTTCGGCGTAAGTGTCTTCAACCAAGGACTCGCGGTCGGGTCTTATCGCGCTCTTAGGGCTCATATCGTAGGGCTCGTACTCGTCAAGGGCTCGCTGGTCGGCCGAAGGGCTCTTGGGCTGGTCGCAGGTCACATGCTCACGGGATCTTGGGGGCGTTGTAGCCGCCGATTGTAAAGCAGCCAAGCAGCGGCCTCTACGGGCTGCATGACCCCTTGGCAAGTCTGCCTGAACTTAGGACACTTTCGGCGTGGTCACCGCGCTGGGATGGCGCGAGCGCTCGACGGCGCGTCGGCCTGCCCGGCACACCGCGGTGCGACGGCCGCTTTCAGCCTGATAGCGGGCATGTCTGATAGCAGACGGGCCCGATACCGGACATCGAAGTGAACGCGACTCTGGACACTCTGTGCGACCATTTGTCGCGTAGTGCTAGATGGTATTGAACAAAAGTGGCTGCGGGTAGGATACTGGGCGACTTCCCTCTCCTCGATCGCCGAAGCATTCGAACCGAGTACTT
>JBQCJB010000750.1:0-2015 GCA_051953155.1 Aureliella sp.
GCCGCCGCCGTCGAGCCCGAATACGGCAATCGACGCCTGCGATGCGCGAGCCATGGCCGCTTCGCGCGCCTGCTGGGCCTGGAGCACCGATTCAGCCGGCGCGTCAGCCCGGGCTATCGCGTCGCACCGGCCGCCGATGCACAGCGATCCGAGCATCAGCATCGCTTCCAACTTCCATCGTCGCTGCATCGTGTCTGCTCCGCTCGGGTCCTACTTTACGAAACGCAGTTGTCGCCAGAGGACGCGATCGCCGACGGGCTGCCCCCCTTGAGCTTGGACTGTCAATCGCACGCGTTTGCCTGGTTCGACTTTGATTTCGACCGGCAGCGGTTCGTGCGGCGCGCTGAGCGTCTTCTCCCAGACGACTTTGTCCTCGATTGCGATTTGAGCTTTGCAGGGGACGAACTGAGGTCCGTCGGGAGCCAAGGCGACTGAACCGAGCAGGCGTCGAAAATCGTTGGGCACGCGGTAGACGATCGCTCCCGAGCCCATGAATTCGATGCCTGGACCGGCGGTGGCACCGCGCTGCGATTCGGCCGCTGCAGGCCGCGGTCCGAACAGCTGTTCGGCTTGGGGCAAGGCGATCGCCAGGGCGAAGCGCGGCTGGACCTTGCGTTCGATCGGTTCGAGGTCCGCTAGAAAGCGCATGCTGCCAAAGGAGAAATCGATATCGACCAGCGACGCCAGCGGCAATTTCAGTTCGACGCCGCAGACCAGTTTCAAATCGGCCTGCGCCGCGGCAGCCGACCAATCGGCCTGGAGGCTTTGCGCCATCCAACTGCTGCCGTGGCGATCGCGAACGACGGCCAGGAGTTTCGGGCGCGAACTGGCTTGCGGGGCATAGTATTTCCAGCCCGCCAGTTTGCTCCGCTGGACGTCGATCGCTTGCCCGTCGAATTGAAACTTGACGGCCGAGTCGGTCACGGCGCTGATGACCCCTTCGATCTTGTCGAGCGATTCGGGCGAGCGTTGGACGATTAGCACGTCGGCCGCCGTGTTGGATTCGACGATGGCTTGCCACTGCCTCGAGCGATTGGCGTCAAGCGGCTGTAACTGACAACTGGTCACCTGCCGCGTCGCGACCGCCACCGATTGGCCATCGGCCCAGGTGAGCGTCAGGGCATTGCCGTCGGAGGTCACTTGGGCGCAGTGGACCGTGCTGCCGTCGGCCAGCTCGACGGAGATCTTTTCCGATGCAGCCGGTTTCTCCGGCGCGGCGAAGCGCGTCCTCAGCAGTTGGTCCAGCGGCACGGAGCGCGTTTCCGCCCCTAGCTTGACCGTCAAGCCCTCGGGTCCGACGGCGAGCACTTGCGCCGAGTAGGGCGGCAACTGCGTTTCAGCGATCTCCGCCCGTCCCGCGACCGCTGGACTCTGCTCGGCGTCGGCACCAGTTGCAGGCTGGGTAGTTGCAGGCGGTTCCGTTGCCGCGGCAGAGAGCTGGCAGAGGGCCAGTGCCAGCAGACCGATCGAAAGCATGCCGTTCCTCGCTTGATTATCTAACAATCGGCTACGGGCCAGGGGAAGCGGGGCCCGTTCGACCTATTGCGCGAGGTCGCCGAGGCCGAGCGTCGCCGGGTGCAGCCTTATTTCTAATGGTGCCCGCGTCCGAGGGGCGTGGAGACTTCCATAATACCGCATCTTCCCCGGCCGAATGCCTGTCGGGAGAAGTTTTGGTGCAGTTGATGCGAAAGCGAACTTGACGAGCAGGCCGGTTGTCTGGAAACTGTGTGCAAGCTCCGGAGAGGTGGCTGAGTGGTCGAAAGCACCGGTTTGCTAAATCGGCGTAGGGGTAACACCCTACCGCAGGTTCGAATCCTGTCCTCTCCGCTCCATATTTTCTAGCTCCGCAGGGAATTCGCACTCTTCCCTGCGTTCTTCGCACCATCTTGCGAACCCCGCATCGACTAATAGTCGCCTTTCGCTCCTCGAAAGTAGCGCAGAAGCACGCTGCCAGAGTCGCCTTTCGCTCTGCGAAAGTAGCGCGCACCCGCGTCGACAGCCGACACGACAAACTG
>JBQCJB010000751.1:0-3981 GCA_051953155.1 Aureliella sp.
GTGACTTCCGTATGGTTTTGCAAAAAAATTAAATAACAATGGTGCGGTTCTTTATAGCTCGGCCTTATGCTCAAGGCAGATTTAAAACATTCGAGCGCCTCGTCCAGTCGCCCCACGCCAATCAGCGCCCCGGCTTTAACGACCAGGCCTTCGGGCCGGCGCGATTCCAACTCTAGACTGCGCTCGATCGCTTCGAGGGACTCAGTCAGCATGCCGAGTTTGCGCTGAGCGGAACTGAGATGCGAGAACGCTGTGGCCTTGTCCGGATAAAGTCCGATCGCCCGCTGGGAAACCTCGACCGCGGCCGTCGCGTTTCCCAGAATTTGGTGCAGCAGGCTCAGCGCGTTGAGCACATGCACGCTCTCCGGTTCGAGCGCCTGCGCCGCCAGCAGCCATTTCTCGCCTTCCACCAGTTCATGCTTGGTAATCAGAAGAGAGGCCAAGCGGCACATGGCGTCGACGTCCCGCGGCCGCAATTCGCAGGCTCGGCGATAACAGGCCAACGCACTGTCGTTCTGCGACGCGCGGCGGTACGCGGAACCGAGATTCAAGTACACGTCGGCGCTGCGCGGGCATGCCTCGGCAGCCTGCTGGCCGACGGCGATCGCTCGATCGAAATCTTCCTGGTCGACATAGAGAGCGATCAAGCCCAGCCATGCTCCTTCCTTCTGACGATTGATCGCGATCGCTCGACGGTAATGATGCTCCGCTGCCTCGTTTTCGCCGCGCAGCTTAAACGCCTTGCCGATGTTGTAATGCGCGTCCAGATGGTTCGGCTCGAGCGCGATGGCTTGGGTGTAGGCCTTAATGGCCCCGTCGATGTCTCCGGTGTGTCGACGAGCCACGCCCAGGTTGCCCAGGTAGACCGGGTTGTTCGGCGAATGGGCCAAGGCTTGCTCGATCAATTCCACGGCGCGGCGGTGATCGCCTTGCGCATGAGCGACCAGCCCCAGCAGATGGAGGGCGTCGGGCTGGTGCGGCTCGTCGTTCAAAACGGCGGTATAGAGCCGTGCCGCTTCGTGCAGCTTGCCCGCACGCTGGAATTTGATGGCTTCGGTCAAACGGTCATACGTGGTGGGCATCGGCAGGCAACTCGCGACAAGCAGTAAAACGACTCAGCCGTTCAGACGAGAGCCGCGGCTTTCGGCTCGCTGGGACAAACAATGCGCGTTTAAGGCACTGCATTGGCTGAGCGTCGACGATAGGCGCGGGCAGTGATCGCACCGCCCAATGCCACCAGGCCCAGAGTCAGCGAGCCTGGTTCGGGGACAGCGGCAATATCCACCGTCTGCAGCGTTTCCACCGGCATCCCCAAGGGCGTGAGCTGGGACATTGCCAAATTTAATTCGTCGACATAACTGGATGCAAACGTATCGCCCGAACCGGCGTTTGGGCCGAATTCCCTAGGGTCATAAATGAACCAGTGAAACCCGACGATTGCGGGCTGCCCCGAGGCGATCGCAAAGCTCGGCCCGCCGGAGTCGCCACTCTGCAAAAACGACTCGTCGGGCACAAAGCCATTGACCGTGTCGTAATCGTACGTGATCACGTCACCGGCCGACGCGCCGAGCACCGGATGGGAAAAATCGGGCAACACCTGGTCGATGGTGTTTCGTCCAAGCCGCTGGTTAGCCTCTTGCCCGAATTTGCCGTTGGACAGACCGAACGTGAAGATCTGCTGGTCGAGCATCTTCGCCCCCTCGAAGGTCCCGATCGCGTAAGCAGCGATGACCGACGTGTCGATCGGCGCGTTGAGCCTGGCCAGATAGAGGTCCGAGCCCGCGATCTGGGTTCCAGCGGTGACGCTGCGTTCGAGATACGGGCCCGCCGGATCGTTGCTCTGATAAAAGCGCAAAGTGTCGCTCGACGGGGCGTGCGTGGCTGAAAGCACATAGCTGGGACTGACCAAAGTTCCCCAGCTGCCGGTCAGGCTGCGGCCAACGCCGCTCCAGTCCAGGCCGGCACCGACAAAGCCGGGATCATTCTCGAAGCGGTCATGCCGCGCTGGTGAAAACCCGGCGACCAGCAGCTCCGCGGAGCAGCGCTGGGGCACCGCCCCATCCAGAAGGACGCCGAGAATTCCCATGAGAACGAACGAGAGCAGCGAGCGCATCGCAGGGGTCTCCAATGTCGCGGCCAGCCACCTGGCAAACGAGCCCTACATCTCTGGGCCCCTCGGTGGCACGCGCATTCTACCTGGGCGTTGCGGCGAATGCACAGAAGCAGCGTGCTCGGCGCCTGCTGGGCAAGGCAACTCGGCGATATTGAGTGAGTCCCACGCGGTCGCGGCTGCTGGCTGCGCGTCGGCTGCTGAGCGCAACCAGGCCGGTTGGCCCCCGGGAGCTTGGCCGAACCGATGGAGAAAAATGGTTAAATCGCGCCGCGGGCAACTTTTTTTCCCGCCCCATCGGCAACGAAACTCCCCCTGTCCACTAGTTGTGCCGTGGGCGGTTTTACTCATGACACGCAGCACTTCATGGAGCCTGATTCTCACCCTATTCGCACTGCGGCAACTGCCGAACGCAGCAGCGGTTCGTGAAAGCCATTCTTATGGCTAGGCATACGGCTTGGTAGGCCAGGCTGAGGCCTGGGGACCGTGGGTGACCGAAGGTGTCCTCAAGCGCTTTTTCAAAACGTGGGGTCCGGCCCTATTGAGGGTTTAGCTCCATATTGACGCAGTGCAGACCGCGGTTAGAGTGGCCCAAAGATTTAAAGATTTGGCGTTGAGGGGCTCCAATATCTTTAAGCTATTCCTTTGTATTAGTGAATATTTTTGGAATTTTTCTGCGAATGAGATTTTTGGCTTCCGCGAGTACGTCTTCAATGGTGACCCGCAGCGCGGCCCTTATTGGCGAGCGACCATCTTTCGCCCGAGTTGCTTGCCGCTGAGCGGCGCTCTGGAGTTGAGCTGCCGGTTGACCATGCCAAGAGTTTCCCAGTGATTTGAGTTCTGCAGCGACGGAGCGATCCGCCTAACACAGACGAGGCCCCTCGAAGACCCAGCGAACGATTTCATCTTTATCCTGCCTCGCTCGGCCGGTCGCCCGGCTGGGAAGCGTTTGAGCTCGGCATGCCGGCTCGGCCGCTTCGTCTTGTCGAGCGAGAAGAACCCCAATGTTGTTTTGATCAGTTCAACCCCACGCGGATCGCGGTGCGTCTGGCTTTCAAAAAAGCAGGTGCTTCGCGCATGTGGGTGTGTACGTACTTACATATCGAAAACAACTGCCAATTGAGTTTTTGAAAACCTAGAAAGCTCACTTTGGCATCAAGAATTTCCCTCGGCAGCCTCCCCATCGATCGTTCCGTAAGGACGCGTTCCTTAAAAGAAACTTTACGAGTTCAAACTTATGAGCATTCGTCGCAACCACCGCAATGGCAATCAGGGCACTTCCTCCAAGGCGCGTTTGGCGCGCGTGCGTGACAAGGCGATTGCGCTGCGCGAGCGCATCAAGCGAGCCACGTTGTCGTTCCAGGAACGTCGCCAGCGGCATTTGGCCTGGTGGCAGCGAGCCTTTGGCGTTCCGATGACCGGCAGCCGCTGGCTGTTCTCCCGCGTCAGCGCCCTGTGGGTCGGGCTGCTGAGCCTGATCGACCTGCGACCAGCCCAAACTCCCCGCAGCCTGCGCCTTTCGCGAAGCAAACTTCGCGCCACCCACCGCACGATCTTCCGCAACATGCTCCACGCCGAAGGCCTCGAAGCCCGGCAACTGATGGCCGTGGACCTTTCGAATCTGGACTTGGTCGAGGCCAGCGACACTGGAAGTTCGCACACTGACAACATCACCAACAACACGATGCCCACGGTGACGGTCGATTATCAGAATTTGACCATGTTTGGGGATACCATCCAACTTCGGGATTCCTCTAATTCAAACGCCCTCGTCGCCGCGAATTATGACCTTTTGCCTGGCTCGCCAGATCACGGCACCGTGACGCTTACAGTAAACAGTGCCCTACTCGATGGTACCCATACCCTAGTTG
>JBQCJB010000752.1:0-7744 GCA_051953155.1 Aureliella sp.
GGGCGCGGTCCGTCTGCCAATCCACTGGCTTTCATCGGAAGTTCGACAAAATCGTATTCATCGATATACATGCTCCCAGCACAGATCCGCTGGCCGCTACGATCCGTACAACCGTCAGCCGTTTTTTTCCTCCTGCCAGACGTTCAGATTGGAATCGCAGCAGGCTCAACGCCGAAAATTTCTTATAGGCGCGGCATGCGTTCGGCGGGCATTCCACCGCTTGTCAGGGGCGCCGGTGCATGTCCAGGGGCGATGGAACGCGCATGACGATCGAACGAATAGGAGGCCAGGGATGGTATCCGCAACTCTACTCTTGCCGCTGCTGATCGTGGCTGCGGGACCGCCCGGCAACAGCAGCGTGCTGCGTGACGGCGTCGACCTGATCGAGCTGAACCACTTCTACGATGACCTGGGACGACATGCGTACGACCAGGTCATTTTTTATGAATGGTCCGCAGAGTACTGCCGCTATCACGTGATCTCGTGGTGCCTGGTCGAGGACGATTTTTCGCGGTTGCCCATCCGTTTGCCGGGGGGGCAAGAGACGATCGTCCGCTGGTACGACCGCGACGCCAAACGCATCCGCGAAGTTCGCTCCAGCCTCGTCCGCGAAACCTGGACGCAGACCGATCCGGAACGCGAGAACAAAAAACTGCTCGAGGAAAAGGACCGGCTCAGCCTGCTGAGGCCACCGCGGGGGCCCGCGCTGACCGCGTCACTCGACGCGCGTGCGGCTCATTAAATAAGCGAACAAGTTGTCGACCTCCGCGCTCGAGAGCGTCTGCAACAGAGCGTCGGGCATCAAAGACGCTTTGGATGCCTGTACTTGCTCCAATTCATCGGCGCTGAGAGTCAGCAGTTCGTTCTGCATCTGCAGCACGATGCGCTGCGGCGTCCGTTCAGTCACGATACCCGAGAGCACGCGGCCATCGGTCGACAGCACGGTCGACATGCTGAAATCGGCGGTCACGACCGCGCTGGGGTCGATGATGTTTTGCAGCAGGTAGTCGAGATTCTGACGCTGTGCGCCGGTCAAATCGGGCCCGATCTTGCCACCCTCGCCATAGAGCCGGTGGCAGTTGCCACAAACTTTCGTGAACACGGCTTTGCCGGCCGTCGGATCCGCGCTGGCCAAATGCCGCGGTGTGAGCCGGCTCTTGAGTTGTTCGATCGCTTGCAGCTTATCTGCCGGACTCTCGCGAAGCTGGCCCCAGACGCGCGCGAGCCGTTCGGTGATTTCGGCATCGCCCAGCGTCGTCAGTTGCCGCGCGTGATTAGCGTTCAGGTCGCCCTTGGGGATTTGTCCCGACTCGATCGCCGCCAGCAGAGCGCGGCCCCAGGCGGGGCGCGTGCACAAGGTTGCGATCACGGCGGGGCGATCCAGCGGCGCAAAGGTGCGATACGCCTTGACGATCTTCTCTCCCAGCTCCGGCGCGCTCTCGCGAGCCACGCCTTGAATCGCCACCGAGTTGAGATAGCGCGTGCTGAGCAGCTGCGCGCACAGGTCGCTGATCCCCTCGGCGCGCACATCGACCAGCGATTGCAGCGCGCTCAAGCGGACCGTCATTTCCGCTTTGTTGTCCTTGGCCAGCTGTCGGAGCTCTTCCAGCGAGCGACCATCGCCCAGCAGGGCACTGAGCTGGCGCAGACGCTCGAGCAGTCCGGCGTCAGTCGAGCTGCTAAACTGCTGCGCAAACGCATCCCAGTTGCTTGGCTTGGGTGGTTTGCGCCAACCGGCCAGCGCGGTCGAGAGGCCGGCGACCACGTCCTCAGCAGACTCGGAGCGGGCGATCGTGAGCAAGCGCTCTAGCGCGGCCGGAGCCGCTTCGATCCCCTCACCCAGCCGCCGAGCGATCAGCCGCCGCGTCGTCGGCAACTGGGCGCGCTGAAACACCTCGACCAGCGCCTGCGGATCGCGATCCGCTACGGGAATCAAGCCGTACCAAATCATGAGCGGCAAGTTGTGGTCATCGCGGTCCTCGGCATGGCTGGCCAGGGCCGCCGCCAGGCGCGGCCGCACAGCGATCGGTAGGCGTTGCATGGCCGAGGCCAGAGCCAGCCGCACGGCGCTGGACTGTTCACTGTCGGCGGCCAAGGCCAGGACTTGCAGCAGTTCTTGCCTGGTGACCTGTGAATTGTCTTTCTCGGCCGGACCGCGCGAGCCGCTGGCCGACGACGATGCGGGCGATGAGGACGACGATGGCGGCCACGACGGGCGGCGGGGGCGCTCGCCCCGGCATGTGTCTAGCGGTTCGAACTCGGTCAACAGTCCGACCGCGGCCGAGCGCACATACTCATCACGGTCGTCGACCAGCAGCCCGCGCAGGCGCCGGAACTCGCTCCGCGCGTCGTCGGCGCCACCCGCTTCTCCTGATCGTGCGGTTCGCAGCAGGTGCAACGTCCACAGCGCGTCCAGCCGCTGCTGGCTGCTCTCGGCGGTCTCGAACTGTGTCTGCAGAAGCGCGATCGCCCCCTGACAATCGGCCCCCGCCAGGCCGCGGCTGTTGAGCACGCAGCGCGCGTGACGCACGAACCATTGGTTGGGATGGCGGTGAAGTTTGGCGAGTTCGTCGTTGGTCGCCTCCTCTAAATTGACGTGCGTCGCCGGCCGCCGAGGGCCGTAGCAGAGTTTGTAGATGCGGCCGCTGGTGCGATGGACACCGTTGGCTTCGTGGCACTCGCCGGTATCGCTCCAATCGAGCACCCACACATTGCCGTCGGGGCCGTAATCCAGATCGATGCCGCGGAACCAGGGATCTTCAAAGAGGATCATGTCCGGTTCGTGCCGGCCGACGTAGCCGGAGCCCTCGCGCTCGAGGCGTTCGACATTGATCCGTCGCCCGTGCATGTTCAGCGTCATCAATTTGCCGCGATACGCTTCGGGCCAGGCATCACCTTGGTAGATCATGCAGCCGATGTGGGCATGACCGCCGCCGTAACTGTTGGCCGCTCCACCCCGCGAGTCGGTCCAGCTCTTACCGGTGTCGAAGTGCCAATGGTCGGCGTGCTGATCGATCAGTTCGTAGGTCCGCGGATTGGAGTCGAGCGAATGGGGCCGCACAAAGTGGGCGCCGGTGATCGCGTGCCAGAGATGACCGTTGACGGTGTTGATGAAGAACGGCTCGCCGACCGCGTTCCAGTCGTGCCCCCAGGGATTCGTCGTGCCCTGGGTGAGCGGTTCGAAGATCTGTCGCTTGGGGTGGTAACGCCATAGTCCGCCGCGCAGCGGGATGCGCTCCTCAGGCGGCGTGCCGGGCAGACCGACTTCGCCGGGGCATGACGCACCGCAGCGGCCATACAGCCAACCGTCGGGGCCGAATTTCAAACCGTTAGCAAAGTTGTGGTAGTTCTCCTGCGCGACCGTGAACCCGTCGAGCACTTCCTGGGCGGGGCCGTCTGGGCGGTCATCGCCGTCGCGATCCGGGATGAAGAGCAATTTGGGCGGGCACATCAGCCACACGCCGTCGGTGTCGACGACCAGGCCGGTCAGCATCTGAACGTCGTCGGTGAAGACTTTGCGCGACTCG
The DNA here is from genome assembly GCA_051953155.1 of Aureliella sp. GTDB lineage: Bacteria > Planctomycetota > Planctomycetia > Pirellulales > Pirellulaceae > Aureliella. The sequence goes on from JBQCJB010000752.1 coordinate 3,528, forward strand.
GCTCGCCCGTCGCCATCCTCGTCGGCCAGGATGATGACCCGGTCGCGCAGGTTCAAATCAAAACGTACGCCGCGTTCGGCGTAGGTGTAATTTTCGGCGACCCACAATCGGCCGCGATGGTCGAACGACATCCCGATCGGGTTCTGAACGTCCGGCTCGTGGGCAAACAGTTCCGCGCGAAATCCCTCGGGGAGGACGATTTTCTCCAGCGCCTGCTGCGGGGTCAGCAGCGTAGTGGCGTCGGGCTCGCTGTTGTACAGCTCCGGAAAATCTTCGGCCTGCGCCGGCTGGGTGGCTGTCGGCAACAGTCCAAGGCCCGCCCAAAGTGCCAACCACTGCACGGCTCGCGTGAACAGACCGACACGCCGGTCCTTCGGCCGACCCGCGCGCTTGACCGGATCATGCGCCGCGAATTGAACCACTCTCTGTGCGGGCGTGACGGGAGTGAATTTCGCCTGACCGAGCTCGAACTTGTTTTCGGCAGCCATCGTCTTTAACCTTATCAGGAGCTGCTATCGGACTCATTTTGAGACGCTATTCTCAAAGCCCAGTCTGGCGGAACGGTCCTCGGCCTGGGCAGCAGGGTTTAAAATGGAAGCGCGTTCTGCGGTTGGTGGGGATAACCGTGGTTTTCGATTTTTTTCCGTCAGCCGCGGCGAGTTGGCACGCAATGTGGATAGTAAAACGCAATGTAGATCGACAGACACTGAGTTAGGTGGGGAGGTGAGATGATGAAGATTCGAGTTCTCGCGACCGCCGCGGTGACCTTGAGTGCCGCGGCAACGTCCCTTTGGGCACAACAGCCGCCGGTGGCGCTGGCGCCGATCAACAACTGGAACTATCAGCATCACGCCAGCACGTTCGAAGAGGGTTATTTTCGCGGTGCTGCCAGCGTACTTCAAGCCGCTGGCGAAGCCAACTACACCAGTTCGCTAGCCGCGGTGAACTTTCAAGAGGCGTACCGCCGGCAGTTGGAAAACAGCCGCTTGTATGTCCAAGTGTTTCTCGAACGTCGTGAAATGGTGCGGCAGTACCTGGATCGCTACGGCGAGCATCCGCCGACTCGCGAGCAGCTCGACCGCGTCGCCAAGGCTGCTTTGCCTGACCGTTTGACGGCTGAAGAGTACGACCCGGCTACTGGCAAACTCGTGTGGCCTCACATCCTTCGCGACGCCGCCTACGAACCGTTCCGTCGTCGGATCGACGAACTGATGGCGACGCGCACACCTGAAAACAGCGGCGATGGCAGTCCGTGGCAGCGCGAGTTGCACCAGCTGGTCGACGGCATGCAGCGCTTGCTCAAGCAGAACATCGATACGGTCACCGCCCAACAGTACGCTCGAGCCAAGTGGTTTTTGATCTCGCTCAATTATGAAGGCATGCTCTCGCCCAACGAAAGCAAGCTAGCAACGACCACGACTGACGCGCCGGCCGCGCAGACCAACGCTCCGCCGCCTCCAACGCCTGCGGCCGAGCCCGACGCGTCGACCACGCCCGCCGATGCCGGCGCGCCGCCACAGCCCGCGACCGTCCGCCGGGAAGGCTGACACCACCAAAATCAAGCGCCTCCCCACCACGGGCGTCTTCTCACTTCGAGAGGGCGCCTTTTTTCGTTGGTGCTTCGCGATGTGTTGGGAAACACGAGCGAAGAGGCAAAGACCAGAGAGAAGAGAAATTGAGGGAGGAGATGAGGAGAGAAGAGACAGCCGAGGCGGCTGTCCCACTTTGGGTCCTGTGGGGGGCGGCTTTGCTTGACGGGTTACGGGGGCGTTAGTAAACTTCGGGTTGGTTGAAGACCCGGTCGGTGCCCACCTGAATCGCCGGCCGGAGACAAGCAGGACACGGAGTTGTGGTCACGGGAGGCCGAGAACTCCAGTCCGCGTTGAAGTAAGAACCCGCCTACCTTTGTTGACCGTTTGGTTGTTGGAGCGACCACCCACCCACCTTCCTATCCCTTCCGCCTGCTCGAGAACCACTGGTACCGCCGGGCGGCGAGCATGCTCGCTGACCGACCTGCGGACTAGCACCGCCGCGGATGGGACGAGAAAAACAGCTTGCCGGCTTTGAAACCCGCGACCGGTCGAAGGCTCGTGCCTCCCGCGGACGCAGCGGCGATCCTGTCGTCGTTGGCCGAGGGCTCGCTGCCGGGCTTGGCAGTCGGCGGTTAGCAAAGTTCGCGTCGGGCGCCCGCCGCATCCTTCCTTCAGAAAAAGTATCGCCTCATGCGCACCAAGCAACTTCGGTTTTCGATCGTTCTGGGGACAGCCAGCCTGGTCGCCGCGTCCACGCCGCTGGCGGTTCTGCGCGCCGACGAACCGGCCGCCGCTGCCCCGGCACCCGCAGTCCCGGCCGCAGGCGTACCGGCAGCCGCTCAGCCAGCCTCACAGCCAGCCGCTCAGGCCGAAACCGCGCCGGCGGCCGAACCGTCCAGCGCTGTAGCCAGCCATCGGGTGAACCTGAATTTTCGCGACGAAGAGTGGCTGCCGGCCCTCGAATGGCTCGCCGAGGAATTGAAGCTCAACCTCGACTGGCAAACGCTGCCCGAGGGCAAGCTGAGCCTCTTCAGCACCAAGGACTACGAGATCGAGGAAGCTGAAGACCTGATGAACATGCAGTTGCTGGCCCGCGGGTTCACGCTGCTCAAACGCGGCGAAGTGCTGCGGCTGGTGCCGCTGAAGGACATCGACATCACTCTGGTTCCGCACGTCACGCCCGACGAGCTCGATGGGCTCGGCAAGCATCAGGTGGTGCGGGTCTCGATTCCCCTGGAGTGGATGGTGGCCGAAAATGCGGCCGCCGAATTCAAGCCACTGTTGAGCCCCTATGGCCAGATGTTTCCGATGGCCAGCAGCAACCGCCTGGAAGTGCTCGACGCGGTGGTCAACCTGCGCGAGCTGGTGCGGCTACTGCGGGAAGCTGAATCGGACGATGGTCGCCGGATCCGGGTCGTCGAATTTCGGCTGGAGCATCGCAAGGCTGCCGAGGTCGCGATTCAAGTCCGTGAGTTGCTCGGGCTGCCTGCCGACGGTTCGCCCGGCCGTTCGACGCAGACGCAGTTGGATATCGAGCAGGCTAAATTCAAGGCCGAAGCGGTCAAGCAGCTCGGCAGCAATGCTCGCGATCTGATCGCCGACAAGAAAAAGCCCGATACGTTCCTGGTCGTCAACGAGAAGGACAACAGCATCGTCGTCAACGCGCCGCCAGACAAGCTGGAAATGGTCCGGCAGACGATCGAGACGCTCGACAAGCCGCTGCCGCCGAGCGAGTCCTCGTGGCAAACCCTCAGTCGCGTCAAGGTGCATCCGGTCAACGGCTTCGATCCCGAGACGATCAGCAAACTGCTGCTGTCCTTGCAGGAACGAGGCAATCTCGCCAAGGACACCCGCATCCAACACGAGAAAGCGTACAACCGCATCATTGCCTTTGCGTCGCCCGAAGACCATCTGACGATCGCCCAGTTGATCGAGAGCTACCGAGCGGAAAAGCGTTCGGCGTCGGTCATTCCGCTGAGCAGCATCCAGCCTCAATATGCGGTCCGGGCGATCCAGTTGATTTTGAAGAACCCCGACCGGCCGTCGAATGCCCCGGGCGTCGAAAGTGACGGCGAGTTCCAGATCGAAGCCGATCCGGACAATAACCGCTTGCTGGTCTGGGCGACCTCCGAGGAACTGAGCGAGGTCCGCGAGTTCCTGATCAGTCTCGGGGAAACGTTCGAGCAAACCGAAACGAATTCGCAGATGCACGTACTGAACGTCGGCTCCAGCGACGTGGCCGAAGTTACCAGGCGCTTGCAGAAGATTTGGAACGAGGTCAGCGACGCGCCGCTGGTCATCGAGCGCAAACCCGGCGTCTCGAGCTCTGGCCGCACCGATCAAAGTTCTGCCGCGCCGCAGTTGCCGCCGGCGCGAGCGTCGCGAGCTGCCGTTGAACCGGGCGCAGGCAAACCGTCCGCAGGTCAAGCTTCGGACGGCCAGCCAGCCGACGGCCTGCCAGCCAAGGGCGACAATGTCCGTCTGGTTTCGGCCAAGGAGACGGATCGGGGAGCTGAGGGGGCGATTGCCGAGCGGAACGCTCGGGCAGACGCCGCAGCGGCAGCTGATGGCCGCTCGCCGGGCGACGCGGCCGGTGAAGCCTCGGCGCAGGCACGCGGCGACAGCCTTTCGGGCGCTGGCCAGCCGCCGGTGCGGATCATCGAAGGCAAGAAGGGAGACGTCGTC
>JBQCJB010000753.1:0-8958 GCA_051953155.1 Aureliella sp.
ATCGTCTCCGAACAATGTTTCGGCAAGGGCCAGCCGCAGATCGTCGTTCATCTGGCGGGCATTCCGTTGATGGATAGCGAGGGACTCGAATTCCTGCTCGAACTCCGCGACCGCGCGCTGCGTTGCGGGGGCGCCGTGCAGTTGGCCGAACCGAAAGCGCTGTGCCGCGACATCCTGCAGGCGACCGGCCTGGCGGGCGACTTCGCGATCTTCGAACATCTCAACGCAGCCGTGGGAAGCTTCGCCCAATGAACGCTTTCCCAAATTTTTCCCAGTCTGCCGCTTTTGTGCCGAGCGCTGCCAGCGATCCGTTCTCCGGCGGCCCGCACTCGGCTCGCTACGCGGCTGAGACGAACCTGCCGCTGGGCGAGCGGTTGTTCCGCGCCGGCGTACTGACGGCCGACGAACTGGAAGCGGCTCTCAATCAGCACGCCGACAAAAAGATGCAGTTCGGCGAGACGCTGCTGGAATTGGGCTTCGTCGATGAAGACACCCTGCTCCAGTTCCTCGGCGCGCAGTTGCAGGTGCCGGCGGTCCGCATTCGCGAGGGCATGGTCGATCCAGCGGTCGTGCGCTTGCTGCCGCGACAGAAGGCCGAGGCGCTGTGCGCCATCGCTATGTTCAACGTCCGCAATACGCTGAGCGTGGCCATGGCCGAGCCCCGCAATCTGCAGCAGGTCGACGAGATCGAGCGCATCACCGGGCTCCGCGTCCGCCCAGTGCTGGCCCTCAAGTCAAACATCGTCAAAATCCTGCCGCGATGTTATGAGAACAATTTCACCGTCGACGCGGTGACCGCCGACTTTGCGGAAGATTCGGTCGAGGTACATACCGAGGCCTTCGACATCGACATGGGCAACGTCGATTCGCTTGCCGAAGGCAGCCCGATCATCAATCTCGTCAATTACATGATCTACAACGCCGTGCGGCAGAAGGCGAGCGATATCCACGTCGAACCGGGACATCACTCGACCACAGTGCGTTTCCGCATCGACGGTTCGCTGCGCGAGGCCTTGCGGCCGCGGCGCGAGTTCCATCCGGCCATCGTCTCGCGGTTGAAGGTTATGGCCAAGCTCGACATCGCCGAACATCGCGTGCCGCAGGACGGCCGTATCCATGTGCGGGTCGACGGTCGCGAGATCGACTTGCGCGTCTCGACTCTGCCGACGATTCTCGGACAGAAAGTCGTGATGCGCGTGCTCGACCGCCGCAACGTGACGTTCAACCTCGACCAACTGGGCGTGCCGCCACCGCTGTTGGGCAAGATGAAGAACATGCTGGCCCGGCCGCACGGATTGCTGCTCGTGACCGGCCCGACGGGCAGCGGCAAGACGACGACGCTCTACTCGGCTCTGGAGCTGAAGAAGAGCGTCAGCCACAACATCGTGACCGTCGAAGACCCGGTCGAATACCAGCTCGATCAAATCAACCAGGTGCCGGTCGGCGCAAACAAAGCCATGGCCTTTGCCGGCGCTCTTCGCGCGATCCTCCGCCAAGACCCTGACATCATCATGGTCGGCGAAATTCGCGACAGTGAAACCGCAGCGGTCGCCGTGCAAGCTGCGTTGACAGGCCACCTGGTGCTCAGCACCTTGCACACCAACGACAGTTTCAGCGCGGTGACGCGTCTGCACGACATGGGCGTCGAACCCTTTAAGGTGGCTGCGTCGCTGATCGGCGTCATTGCCCAGCGGCTGGTCCGCACCATTTGCCAGGCGTGCAAGACCGTCTATTACCCCTCGGACGATCTCTTCGACACGCTGCGCTATAAAGGCGATCGTCGCCGTCAGTTTGTCCAAGGGAAAGGTTGTCGCGAATGCTATGACACAGGCCTCCGGGGCCGCGTCGGCATTTACGAAGTCCTGTCCGTCAGCCGCGAAATGCGCTCGCTGATTTCCAACGGCGGCGACGTCGACGCAATTCGCAGCCTGCACCAACAGCAAGGCGGAAGCCTGCTGTTGGATGAAGGTCTGGCCCTGGCCGAAGCGGGACGCACCAGCCTGGATGAAGTGCTCCGCGTGGCCTACGCAGAATAAACGAGCCTAACGATGAAGTTTCAATACCAGGCCAAAAAGAGAAACGGCGACGCGACCAGCGGCGAAGTCGAAGCCGCGTCGATCGCCGAAGCTCGGCAGCAGCTCCGCAGCCAAGGTCTGTTCGTGTCGAGTCTCGCGCCGGTCAAAGCCGGTGGAACCGGCAAGGCGTCCAGCGGCGGCGGCCTGAGCCTGTTCGGCCGCATCACCAAGGGCGACCTGGTGATGATGATGTCCCAGCTGACAATCATGTGCCAATCGGGCGTCGATCTGGCCGAAGCCCTCGAGAACGTGGCCCAGCAAACGACCAAGCCAGCCCTGCGGACGGTTCTGGAAAAGGTTTACGCCGATGTTGCCAACGGCTGCGCGCTGTCCGATGCGCTCCGCAAGCATCCGCAAGCCTTCGATGAAATGTTCGTCGCCGGGATCGCCTCGGGCGAACATGCCGGCACGATCACTCAGGTGCTGGAGCGATTGACTTATCTGATTCGTGGTGACCTGCGGTTGCAAAGTACCGTCTGGTCGATGCTCATGTACCCGATGGTGCTCTGCGGCGTCACCTTCGTCGTCTTGAACGCGTTGATCTTTTTCGTGCTCCCGCAGTTCGCAACGGTCTTCGAAACGTTGGAGAAACCGGTTCCGCCGCTGACTAAGTTGCTGCTGGACCTGGGAACCTTCGTGCGCGGTCACGTCGTCGTCGTCCTCGGGAGTTTCGCAGCGGTGGTCGTCGGCGGGGCGGTTGTACGCAAGACACAGTTCGTGCGCCGGCTCTGGGATTACGCCTCGCTGAACGTCGTGTTGGTCCGCAACGCGACTCGAGCCTTGTTGACTGGCCGCACCTTCCGGATGCTCGGCACGATGTTGATGAGCGGCGTTCCCCTGGTCGAGGGCATTCGCCTGTGCCGGAGTGCTTCACGCAACCAGCTCTTCCGCGAACTGTTCACGCGCGTCGAGCAGGACGTCCTCATGGGCGAAGGGCTCGGAAAGACGCTGCTGGCCGCGCCGTTTTTGCCCGTCGGCGCCGCCCAGATGGTGGCCACCGCCGAACGCAGCGGCAAGATGGGCGAAGTCATTAAGAACGTTGGCGAATATTACGAGGACCAAGGCGAACGGTCGTTGCGCGATTTGGTCAAGGTCGCCGAACCTGCCGTCATCGTCTTCCTGGGTGTGGTCGTCGCCGGCATCGTGCTCTCGATCGTATTGCCCATGCTCGACGTCTCCACCAACAGTCAATAGCCTACGCACAAGACTAAGCAACCTCGCTTGCCAGTGACAGAGGATTTTTTCAATGTCCGCCCTGAAATGGATTGCCAAGTCGAACACACGCACCGCGCTCGCCAAGAGCGTCACGCGCCGCGGCTGGATCGGTATCGATTTCGGCGCGACCAGCGTCAAACTCGCGCAGCTGGTATACGACGGCTCCGGAGTTCGCATGGCTTCGCGGTGGAGCTTCCCTCACGACGGGGCTGCGCGCATGAGCGATGCCGCGACCGCGTCCGAAACGCTGCGCGAACAGATTGCGCAGCTGAAGCCTCTTCGCCGGCTGTTCTTGGGCAGCAACTGCGCGGCGGTGTTGCCGATGGCGCTGACCGAATACCGCTGGTTTGAAATTCCCAAGGGAAGCGCCGCCGAACAAAGTCGCATGACGGGCGAAGAGCTGGCCGCGGAACTGGGCCTCGAGCCGTCCGAGTTGGCCTACGACTGCTGGGATTGCTCGCTGGAGGAAAACCCGGCAGCCGAAGTTGTGCCGATGGCCGTCACGGCGGTTCCGCGAAAGACCGCGCAGAACTTGGGTAACGATTTGTTGTCGGCAGGCTTCGAGTGCCAAGTGCTGGACGGCGCGGTGTGCGCTTTGGCGCGGGCTGTTCAGCTGGCCGGCTTCAAGGCCGCGGAAGATTCGGTCGTGGCGATCGATTTGAGCCACACGTTGCCGATGGTGGTCCTGGTTCGCAATGGTCGTCCACTTTTTGCCCGGCCACTGCGCGGCGTGGGATTGCAATCGCTCCTCGAGCCACTGGAGTCGAATCTGCAGTTGAACCGCGACGAGTGCCAGCAACTGTTGCAGCACTTCGGCCTCGCGCCGATCGGCGAGAGTCCGACGTTAGCTACGGCCAAGACCATGCAAATCGTCGCTCATCCACTGCAAGACTTGCTGAACGAAATCAAACGAACCGTCGACTACATCTGCCAGCACTTTCGCCGATGCGCACCGCGTCACGTTTGCCTGACTGGCGGAGGCGCGGCCATCAAAAATCTACCGGAACACATTGGCCAGCGATTACAGATGCCGACGACGCCCTGGACTTTGGAAGGCTGTCCGCCCAATGCGGGTGACGCGTTGTACGCTTTGGCTGCCGGCCTATCGGCCCTGGCTTGGGAGGCGAACGCATGTTCATAAACCTGCTGCCGGCCAATACGCGGCTGAAAATCCAATTCCGAAGTATGCTCCGTCGCTTTGCGCGGATCTGGGCCGCCGCCGGTGTCGGCGCGCTGGCATGCGCCGCCTTGCAGGTGCGCGAGTGCTGGCACGCGAGCCAGCGACTGGCCGAACTCGAAGCTCGCTGCGAGCCCCTGTACGCGCTGCAGCAACAGATCCAAAGCGATCGCCGCCAGCTCAATTCGCTCCAGGCCCGCTGTGAGATGCTCAGCGGTCTGCAACCGAGCGACCACTTCCTCGATCTGATGGGCGTGCTGGTCGAATCGACGCAGCGTGAAGCGGGCAAGCTGCACATTCAGCGTTTGAGCCTCCAATCTAGCCAGCAGGCAGCCGCGGCACCCCAAGCGCCCAGCCGCGCCGCCGCAGCCTCCGCCGCAGCGGGTTCCGCAGCCGCTGGCAACCTCGTACCGATCGGCACGCTGTCGCTCAACGGTCTGGCCGAGGATGACGCGTCGCTGGCCCAATTCGTCGCCGCGCTGCGCGAGACGGGAGTCTTCGACCGTGTCGAGCTCAAGTCGTCCAGCCAAGTCGCCGGCGGCAGCAAAGCGTCGCGCCAGTACCATTTGGAATGTCGCTACGAGGACTTGCCATGAACGCGATTCAGGAATTGATCAATCGGCTGGGCCGCGACACGGCGCTCAACGTGGCGTTCGTCGGCATGACGCTGGTCCTCGGGCTGGCCGCCTGGTTGGCGATCGCAACATTGCAAAGCCAATACAGCGAGCTGGACCGCGACATCGCCAAACGCGAGTCGTTGCTCGAGCGAAGTCCCGACTTCAAAGACAGCTCAATGAAACTGAAACAGCAGCTCCAGGAGACTCGGCAGCTGCTCAGCGATCTGGAGGCCAAACTGCCAGAGACGCCCGAGGAATCACAGTTTTTGCACGCACTTTCCGAACGCGCCCAAGCCACCGGTGTGTCGCTGAGCGACTTCCGACCTGGAGCCGTCGCGCAGCGTTCGAACTGCAAGGACATCGATTTGAAACTCCGCGGCACGGGCAGTTACGCCAGCGTCTGCCGGTGGCTGGACGAGCTCCGCCATCTACCTAGATTCGCCCGTATCACGCACGTCACGATCGCCGCCCCGACTGCGCCCGGCGGCGATTGCCTGATCGATCTACAGTTGAATCTCGTTTTCGGCGTGCATGCTCAAAACACGTTAGCGTCTCTGGTGAAATCATGACCACGACCGAGCAAGAGACAAAAACTCTGCGGCAGTGGGCCAGATTGGCTGCGATCCCTCTGCTGGTCGTCGTGCTCATCGGAGTACTTTGCTGGCCGTCTGGGGGTAGCGACGCGACGGTCGAAGTCGCTGCGCTGGCTCCGAGCGCCGCTCCCTCGCGGCAAGCGGAAAAAACGCAGCCGACGATGTCCAAATGGCCCAAGGCTCGGTTGGAGGAGGTGATCGCCTTCAATCCGTTCGAACCTCCGATGCCCGAGAAAGAGCAGCAGTTGCCCGAAGATCTGCTGGCCGAGGCCGACGCACTCGAACGCGCGCGAGCTGGCCAGGCGGACGCTTCAACGTCCCAGCGCGAACTGCCGGTGACGACGGTACCGATCGGCAAACTGCAAGCCGTCTATTTCGATACCCACGGTGCGGCGGCGATCGTTGATTCGAAGGTCCTGCGCGTCGGCGACGAGTTGCCCGGCGGTCGCCGCATTCTCGAAATTACTGCGCAAGGTCTCAAGCTGGAAGGTCCGTCGGAGGTGCGATGATGGACCTTCAATCTTTCAAAGCGCGGCGCCGTCCAGGCGGTTTCAGTTTGCTGGAATTGACCGTCGTGCTGCTGCTGACCGCGATTTGCGCTGCCGTGGCCCTGCCGCGCTGGGCAAATTCGCTGCAAAGTTTCCGGGCGGATTCCGCGGCCAAGCGAATCGCTGCGGATCTCGCGCTCGCCCAGTCGGAGGCCTACAGCACCAGCGCTGCGAAGACCGTCCGGTTTTCGGTCGGCTCCAGCCAATACACACTCGAGGGCGTGCGACCGCTCGGCCGGTCTGCGGGAACTTACACCGTTTCCCTGGCCGGCGACCCGTACCGCTGCGCGATCGCTGCGGTCTGGGGCCAGACGGGAGAGCAGTCGATCACCTTCGACGGCTACGGCAAACCCAGCCGCGGTGGCACGATCACCATTGCGGCGGGCAGCGTGCAGAAATCGATCGTCGTCAGTCCCGATTCGGGAGCAGCGGTCGTCCCATGAGAGCCTTGTCTGGCGGCACATTGGTTGTTGCGCCTCGCGCCTGCCCTCATCGCCACCGCGAGGCGATGACGCTGATCGAATTCGTTTCGGCGCTCTCGGTTTCGGCGCTGCTGGTCGTCGGGATTCACTCGAGCATCGCGATTGCGCTGCGCGGCATGCCGACCTCCAGTGGGCCTGCCGCGACCGCCCTGCAGGCAAACCGGTTCCTCGACAGTCTGGCTACTGAACTGGAGTCAGCGATTTATGTCTCGGAGCTGACTGCGTCTAGCCTGGCCTTCTCGATGCCCGATCGCGACGGCGATGGCTTGGCTGAACGCGTTCGCTACGCGTGGACCGGTGTCAGCGGCGGCGCACTGACCCGCCAATACAACGGAGCCACCGCGGAAACGCTTGCCAGTGGTGTAGATCTGTTTGCCTTGACGCCAGCGTATCGGAGCGTTGCAGAAACCTATCCGAGTGTCGGTATCGAAGATGCGACCGAATCGCTGCTGGTGGACAACTACTCTGTCAGCGGCACAAACGACAACGACGTAACGAATTCAAATTGGTTGGCGCAGCACTTCACCACTACTCTGCCGGCCGGGTCCTATGCCTGGCGGCCAACGCGCGTGCGGTTCGCGGCCAGACAAGATTCGATACCGGGGTTTTCGCTTGTGCAGATGCGCCCGGCCACTGCGACGCTCACGCCGACCAGCCAGATCCTCGAGCAGTACTGGTTGACCGATAGTTCGATGACGTCGTTCTACACCTGGCAGTCGTTCAGTTTTTCGTCGCTCGATCCGCTCCCGTCCGGCGGGGCGATCTGCCTGGTGTTGCAACGTGTCTTCGGATCGAAGTCCGCCGTGCTGCTCAGCACCAACGCTTACCCTGGGCTCGAGCGTTCCAGCAATAACGGCAGCAGTTGGTCATACGACAATCGCAAGGCCATCGTCTCGCAGCTCTATGGCAAACGCATTCGCTCCTACGGCAGCGAGTCGATCAACAGCAACTATCTGGTGTCGATGGATATGGTGCTGCGGATGACGCCCAGTTCACCGACGCTGCGCACGACGGCTGCGCTCCTGAACCATCCCGAACTGCTGGCGGGCAAATGGGAACTGAAATTCGATCGCGATCCGACCGCTGTCGACGTCAATGGCGACGGAGCTGGTGATTGGGGCGTCTCAGGAGGCGGCAACTTCGATTCCGGATCGCTCTCTGGCGGGACCTGGCGCTCCGCCGTCACCCAACTGGCGACCAGTCCGAATTGCGACTTCGCTACGACGACCGTCATCGATTTGAAAATGCAGAACACGAGCGTCGGCGGAAACGGGGCCACGTTTGCGTTCAACGCACTGCGCAACAATTCCAAATGTGCGCCGGTCCTGGCTTACTTGACCAGGCAGACCGACGGCACACAAACGCTGAAGGTCTTCACCAAGACCAACGATGCCCAGTCGCGGACACTGTTGAATCTAACCGGACTGGCCGCCGCGCCCGTGCAACTGCATCTGGTCGCCAATGCGACGACCAAAAATCTAAATATCAGCGTCAACGATGTGCAGTACGGCACCTTTGCTCTCACCCCCTTCACTTCGTCGGACACCTCGCGCGTGGCGACGATCGGGCCGAGCGGCAGCAACGCCGAGTTCTCGTACGTTCGCATCCGAGTTTTCAAGGAGTAAGCGATCGTGCAGTTCGAGCAAGCAAAATGGCAACCCCAACGCGCGCAAGCGCAGCGGCTCGGGCGCGCGTCGCAGCAGCAGCAGCAGCAGCGGCGCGGCTTCAGCCTGGTGGAGACCTCGATCAGCGTGATGCTGGTCGGCGTGTTGATGGTGGCGGCTCTGCAATCGATGGGGGCTGCCAAAAGACGCGAAGGGGATACGGTCGACAGGCTTTTAGGACAGCAACTGGCCAGTGGCCTGCTCAACGAGATTCTGCTGCAGGCCTACCGCGAACCGGAAGCCGATGAAGCCTCGATCTTCGGTCCCGAGCCAGGCGAGGTCACCGGCAATCGAGCGCTGTACGACGACGTGGACGATTACATCTCCTGGAACGCGTCGCCCCCTAAAGACCGCAGTGGCAACCAGCTCACCGGATGCGCCGGCTGGACTCGCAGTGTTACGGTCGTCTGGGCCGATCCGAATACTCTGGGAGCGACGGCGTCGACCAACACGGGATTGAAGAAGATTACCGTAACGGCATCCAAGAACGGCGCGGTGCTCGGGTCGGTCAGCGCGTATCGCAGTGCCGGCTGGGTCGACAGCTTGCCCGCGCCGACCGATGCGACCGGGAACCATGCTCCGACGGC
>JBQCJB010000754.1:0-2048 GCA_051953155.1 Aureliella sp.
CACTGCACTTGACTCTAAGCCAGCCGGGTTCTCTCCAGCCAGTTAACCGCCGCGACCGATTCCTTGTGTGGCACCGCGCAAGCGACTGGGTATGGTCCCGACGTTTCATAAGCTGATCCGCGTTTCATCCGAGGCAGAGCAGGGGACTATGCGAGCTGTTATCCAACGAGTCACCTCGGCCGATGTCACTGTCGACGGCGAGACGGTCGGCGCGATCCAGCGTGGTCTGGTCATTCTGCTGGGTGTTGCCCAGGGCGATGACCAAACGCAAGCCGTCGCACTAGCCGAAAAGATCGTCGGCCTGCGCATCTTTGCCGACGAGGCCGGCAAGATGAATCTCAGCTTGCAGGACGTCGGCGGAAGCGTGCTAGTCGTCAGTCAGTTCACGCTGCTGGCCGATGTGCGGAAGGGGAAGAGGCCGAGCTTCATCGGCGCCGCGCCGCCAGCCGAAGCCAAGCAACTGTACGAGGACTTCTGCACGCTGGTGGCCAGCCACGGCGTGCCGGTCAGCACCGGTCGCTTCGCTGCCGACATGCAAGTCCGACTGATCAACGATGGACCGGTGACCATCGTGCTCGATATGTGAGACCACTTTCAATCATCGAAAGCAATCACCGAATCCAGTGGCTGCCGTTCTCGACGAGTATCTTTATTAATTCCCTGGCCGTGTGGGGCACGTTGGGATCATGCACACCAAAGCGGCTCATAAAGCCGTGGTCTTGATATACCAAAAAAGACAATCCAGCCAATTTTAGATAGGTGCTAATATTCGCCCAGCGATCGTTGCCCCAAAGTTTGAGTGCCGTGCCGAAGGATGATTTAAATCGATATTGGCCGCGGCGGAAATCGACGGACCAAATTTCATCCAGCACCAGATGGCTCATGAACCCGAGCACGACGGCCAGAGTTTTGAACATTCGAACCGAGATGTCTTCGCTGGCCATGATGAGGAAGGCGATCATGCCGACGACCGCCGCTGCCGGAAGGCTGTGCCACATGCCGCGATGGACCGTGAAACGCCGGAAGATCTCCGTCAGGCCGAAGCGGATGAACAGGTAGAGGCCGGCGGCGGCCAAGACCATCGTCTCGTGCCCCCAACCCAGGCGCTGGAAACGCTCGACCATCAGCATCGGCACCACGGCCGCGGCCAGCGTTGTCGCCTCGCGCAAGGGGCGTCCGGAATCGCTATCCAAATCGGGCAGCATTCCGCTGACGCTGCACAGTCCGCCAGCCACCAGGCACGTGGGAAGCGGCATACCAGACTGGTACCCGCCGAAGCCGTAGGCCGCGCCGAGCGCGGTGCTCGTGAGCATGTGAGTACGAAAGTCGGCCATCGCTCTTTGGAGTCTCCTTACTTCAACATCCAACCGGATCCTAACAAAAGCCTGGCTTTGGCCGCGACGGCAAAAACCGCGGCTGGCGCCACTTTTGCCGGTGCATCTGCGGCGAGTCGGGCCGGAACTCAATCGCTCTTCGCAGGACCGGGCAAATTTGCTACAAGCCCCCTGCTCTCTGATTTCCGGTTTTTGGGTGGTTTGCAATTGGACCTGAGGTAACACATTCATGCAGGCTTATGACCTGATCATGCTTGTCGTCCTGGCTATGTCTGCAATCTTCGGCGCGATCAAGGGTTTTGCCTGGCAAGTCGCGTCGTTGGCATCGATCTTCGTCAGCTATTTGGTGGCCGTTAACTTCCGCTTCGACCTGGCGCAAATGATCCAAGCCGCGCCGCCGTGGAATCAATTCCTGGCGATGCTGATCTTGTATGTCGGCACCTCGTTCGTAATCTGGGTCGGCTTCCGGTTGCTCAGCGGCGCCATCGACCAGGTGCGTCTGAAGGAATTCGATCGCCATTTGGGAGCCGCTTTCGGCTTGGCTAAGGGAGCGATCTATTGCTTGCTGATCACCATGTTCGCCATGACGCTGCTCGGCCCGCGGCAACAGCAAGCGATTTGCCAGTCGCGCTCCGGTTACACGATCGCCAATGCGCTCGACAGCGCCAGCGGCGTGCTGCCGAAAGAACTGCACGACGTCGTCGGTCCGTATCT